>CAZGER010000169.1:0-4980 GCA_964524565.1 uncultured Chthonomonas sp.
CCAAGAGAGGTTTGGCGAGCTCACCGACGAAGAAGTGTCGCGCGTCGCCTCAGAGATCGCCCGGTCCGGTGCGGTCGAAGAGACTTTGGCAGTGGCGACCGCAGAGGCAGACGCCGCCTGCGCCGCCCTGAGCCTCCTTCCCGACCACCCCGCCCGGGACCTCCTCTCGACCGTCGCCAAGTTCGTGGTCAAGCGGACCCACTAGGCTCTACGTGCTGTGCAGCCTCTCGTCGTAGCTCGGGTAACTGCCCAGCACCACAAGGTCGATCGCGATGCTCCGTAGATCGTTGACCGCCCGCGTCACCTGCTCGTCCCGGATGTGCCCCTCGCAGTCGACATAGAACCGGTACTGGACTCCGGTCCGCGGGTCTGGCCGTGACTCGATCATCGTCAGGTTCACGTCGTGCTCAAAAAAGCAGCCGAGCACCTGGAACAGCTCGCCCTTCCGGTTGCGGACCTTGAACATGAGCGAGGTCTTGTCGTACCCGCTCGGGGCAGGCTCGTTCGCACCCAAAACGACAAACCTCGTCCTGTTGCCCGAATGGTCCTGGATGTTGGAAGCCAAGGGCACCAGTCCGTACAGACCAAGGCACGCCTCGTTCACGATCGCCGCGCCGTTCTGGTCCTCGGCCGCCTTCATCGCCGCCTTGCTCGTCGGAACCACGTCCACGACCTGCACGTCCGGCAGGTGCGCCGCCAACCACTGAAGGCACTGGCCCGCCGGCTGCGGCCCTGCGTACACCCGCTCCACGTCTGCCAGGGACCCGGCCCGCGAACCCAGAAAGTGCTGGACGTCCAAAAAGCTCTCCGAACAGATCTTCACCGGGCTCGATGCGAACATGTCCAGCGTCTCAGGCACGACACCAGCCGTCGAGTTCTCGATCGGCACGACCCCGTAATCGGCCTGGCCACGCTCGACCGCCATGAACACCTCGCGGATGTTCAAGACCGCCTCGTGCTGCACCGAAGAGCCGAACACCTGGATCGCGGCCTGGTGCGAGAAAGTCCCCTCCGGACCCCAGTAGGCGATCCGCATCGGCATCTCCGCCGCCCGTGCCGCGCTGATGATCTCCCGAAAGATCGAGGTCAACTGCGCCGGGCTCAGACCGTCCCCCGCCAACTGAACAAGCCGCTCAAAAACGACCCGCTCCCGCTCTGGTGTGAAGAACGGCTTGGAGTCCACCCCCTTGATCGCACCCACCTCCTTGGCGAGCCGGACACGGGCCTCCAGCAGACGAACCAGCTCCCTGTCCAAACTGTCGATCTCGTTCCTTACGTCGTCGATCGACCTTGGGTCTGCCTCGCCTGCCATTTTGTCATTTTGACCCTGAACGAGATTCAACCCAAGGACAATGGGGGCTAAACTTGGCAAGCCCCCGTGCAAGATGTCATCGAACGACTCGCGATCCTCTTTGAGCCCTCGTGGGCCGGGCTTGTCAATGTCCTGGACATCCTGCTGGTCGCCTACGTCGTCTACCGCATCCTCAAACTCGTCCGCGGAACCAGGGCCTTCACCGGCATCCTCGGCATCGGAGTCTTCCTCGCCATCCTGTTCCTCAGCGAAAAACTCGGCCTGAAAACCCTCCACTGGATCCTGGACAAGGCGACCCTCCTGGCCCCAGTCGCCCTCGTCATCCTCTTCCTGCCGGAGCTCCGGCAAGCGATCGAAGGCTTCGCCAAAGTCGGTCTCTGGTCGCGCAAGCTCATCACGAGCGACCTTGCCGTCCGCCAGGGCGTCCTCGATGAGATCACCACCGCCTGCGCCGAACTCTCCGAAACCAGCACCGGCGCACTCATCGTCGTCGAGCGTAACAACCGCCTGGACGACATCGCTGGCACCGGTGTGCCCGTCCGCGGGGTCGTCACCGCCCAACTGCTCAGGGCCGTCTTTTACGAAGGCAACCCCCTCCACGATGGCGCCGTCATCGTCAGGGGTGACGAGGTCGCTGCAGCAGCCTGCCGCCTCCCCATGAGCGAGAACGAGATGCTGGGAAACCAGTACCACATGCGCCACCGCGCCGGACTCGGCATGAGCGAGCACTCAGACAGCGTCGTGATCATCGTCAGCGAAGAACGCGGCCATATCGCCGTCGCCGTCAACGGCCGCCTCGATGTCGTCACCAGCATCGGCCAGCTCAGGGCCAGACTGGACAAAGAACTCGGCGACCCAAAAGGCGAGGACAACGAGCCCCGCACCAAGCGGGCTAAAAAGGTCCGGTCTGAGGCGGTGGCAAAATGAAGCGCGCAGACGTCTTCACCGCCTTTGCGTCACTGGCCGTCGCCGTCCTCCTCTGGCTCCAGATCCAGCCGATCTTCGAACCAGGGCGCGAGCGCGAGTTCGCCGCCCCGCTCCTGCTGGAGAACCGACCGGCGAATGTTGTCGCCGTCCCCACCACAGACTCGGTCATCGTCGTCGCCAGCGGCTCTCTGGCCGCACTCGACAACCTGGACACCTCCGCAGTCAGGGCCAGGATCGACCTCACAAACGCAAAACCAGGGCTCCGAAAGTTCTTTATCGAGGTCACCGGCCCAACCCTGGGCGAAGTCGAGATCCGCCCCAAATCGGCCAGGGTCGAGGTCGCGATCGAAAGGCTTGTCTCCGTCGAGATGCCCGTCGACGTCGTCACGACCGACGCTCCCCCGGGCGATGTCACCTACTCCGGCGCCGCGATCCAACCCGCGTCTGTCAAGGTACTCGGGCCAGAGGGCAGGATCAAGGCCGTCGTCAGGGCCAAGGTCACCCTCGATCTGCGCAAGCTCAAACCCGGAGCGACCTACAGCCTTCCCGTCGAGGTCCTCGACCAAGCCGGTCAGCCAGTCCCCCTCATGCGCACCGAACCGGCCGAAGTGACCGTCAGCCCGTCCGTCCAGATCGCCGATGCCACAAGGGTCGTGCCCGTCAACATCGACTGGACGGGACAGCTCCCGTTCCGCCGGTCTGTCACCGACTTCACCGTCAGCCCCCCAACAGTGACAATCACTGGCCCAAGTGAGGACGTCGCCAAAGTCACGAGCGTCTCGTCAAAGCCCGTCGCCCTGGAGTCCATCGTCAGCGGAAGGCCCATCATGGTCAGTCTCAACGTCCCCCGTGGGCTCCGGGCCGGCACAGGGTCGGTCACCGTCATCGTGAGGCTGAAAAAGGGCGGATAACATGGCAGAGATCAGGCACATCCGCCGAGACGAGGCGGACGACTTCCTCAGGATCCTGTGCGACATCTTCAGCCTCGATCCGTCCCGCGCCGCCGGCATCTTCTACTCAGAGCCCTACTTCGATGTCCAGCGCAAGCACGCCCTGTTCGTCGACGGCCAAATGGTCTCGATCCTCACCACCACCCCCATGCAGTTCGGCTGGGGCAGGGCGATCGGGATCGCAGGCGTCGGCACCCGACCCGAATGGCGCGGCCAGGGTCTGGCCGAACAACTGCTCCGGCAGGTCCTCGTGCAGGCCGACGCAGAAGGCGAGGGCGCAGCCATGCTGTTCGCCCACCAAGAGACCGTGTACGAGCGGGTCGGGTTCAAGGCCGTCGATTCGGTGGTCAGGGCGAACCTTGATCTCAAAGGGTCTCCCGATCCGCCCGAACCGCTCAGCTTCGGCCAGGTCGAACAGGCCTACTCAACCTGGGCGGGCAAAGACCGGGCGCGCCTGGTCCGGAACCAGCGCAGGTGGACGTACTGGCGGATCATCTACCGTGAGTGCCTGCCGATCGGCACCGGGTACGCCGCGATGGAGGGCAACCTCTGCCGCGAGTACGTGCCTGGAATCTCGCTCACGTCGTGGCCCTGCGCCGGCAAAACCGAGTGGTACGGCATGGCCAGCCTCACCAAAACCCTCGAACTCCCGGTCTCCGGAGCCAAGGACGAACTGATCGTCATGACGCGGAACTTCCCGCTCCACCCTCAGATGTTCATGACCGACCAGTTCTGAGCGCAGACCGTCTAGCCGCCAGACTTGCCACCGACAGGGGCCGTCCGAACAGCTCCAGAGCTCGCCGTCTGTCCCGGTACGTACAAGTAGGAATGCGTCACCGTCCACTCTTTCACGCGGTAGGTGGCAAGGCCCTCAAGCACCAGCGGGGAGTTCGCCCCGACCTCTTCAGCGACCTTGCGAGAAGCCCCGACGACCGCCATCCGGCCGGTCCCGTCAGGAAAAAACCCCTCCAGCACGATCCCCGCCCTCATCGCTTGGCTGCTGATGTACTTCCTGTGGGCAGCTTCGATGCTGCCGCCCTCGGCGACCCGGACCTGCGTCGGCTCCCATGTGACAAGGAAGGTCTGGCCGGAGAAGTTCTGGAAGTTTCCGCCAAAGCCGCTCGATCCCCCCGAAACGGACGTGCTCCCGCCACCCTGGACGCCGCCCTGCGACGACGATGAGGCGGTGGCACTTCCAGAAGCCGTAGCAGACCCTTGTGAACTGCCGGAAACCTGGGCGAGCGCAATGCTCACTCCAACGACCGCGACGGCGATGATGGCGACGAGTGATGTTGGGCGCATAGGTGGTACCTCAATCCACTCTACACGATCTTGCCCAGGTAAGTTCCACAAATCAACCGGGTCAATGCACGCTGGCGCCGGACGACACTCCAGGAACGTGCGGGCGGATCCCCGCGCTCTGGCGTAGCGGCTGGCCGTAACCCCGGTCTTCTTTCCAGATCTCGACCGCCTCCAAAGCGCTCTCCACCTGCGAAAGGAAAATGGGGTCCTTGCTCTGACCCAGCGCTGTCCTAAAATCGTTGGAAGCCAGCACCAGGTCGCCCTGCGAAAGCCGCGCCATGCCTCGCGTGTACCGGTATCCAGGCTCGTGCGGGTTCAAAGAAAGCAGCCGGGTCGTGGTCTGGACCACAGACTTGAACTCTCCCGCCAGCCACTGGGCGTGGGCCAGCGTCTCCAGCGCGCCGACATGGTCCGGGTCGCCGCGCAACACTTCCTGACACGTCTCAAGCGCGCCCCGCCAATCGAACGATTGCAACATCTCTCTTACAG
>CAZGER010000170.1:0-1751 GCA_964524565.1 uncultured Chthonomonas sp.
CAAAGGCTCTCCGCCGCCGGCGCGATTGTCTGCGCCAAGCTCAGCATGGGAGCCCTCGCCCAAGGCGACGTCTGGTGGAAGGGCAAGACCCAAAGCCCCTGGGACAAGACCATCGGGGCCAGCGGGTCAAGCGCTGGATCGGCCTCGGCCGTCGCCGCCGGGCTCCTCCCCTTCGCCGTCGGCACCGAGACCAGCGGCAGCATCGTCAGCCCCAGCCACAACTGCCGCGTCACCGGGCTGAGACCCTCCTTCGGCAGCGTCGCCCGTGGCGGCGCGATGGCCCTCTCCTGGTCGATGGACAAGGTCGGCCCAATCTGCCGCAATGCCGAAGACTGCGCCCTCGTCTTCTCCGCGATGCTCGGCCCGTCCGAAAGGGACCCATCCGCCCTCGAACGGGGCTTCGAGTACCAGTCCCAGACCAACGTCCGAAAACTCAAGGTCGGCTATCTCGTCACCAACCAGGCCGACCTCCAAAAACCCGTCGATCCCGCCTCCAAGCCCTGGCTCAAAGCCCTTGCCGACCTCGGGGCGTTCGTCACCCCCGTCTTCCTCCCAGAAGGCTTCCCGGGCATGCAGACGATCCTCAACGCCGAGTGCGCCGCCTCCTTCGAGTCCTTCACCCGCTCCGAGGCCATCCAAGAACTCGAGACCTACTCGTCCTGGCCAAACACCTTCCGGGCTGCACGCGTCGTCCCCGCCGTCGAGTACATCCAGGCAGACAGGGCCAGACGCTCCCACGCCGCCGAGTTCAAAGCCGCCCTCGAACCCTACGATGTCGTCATCGCCGACGACAGGCTCTACCCCCGCGTCTACCAACTCAACATCACCGGACACCCCCAAATCCTCGTTCCGTTCGGCGTCGACGAACGCGGAAGGGCCGTCAGCTTTTCCATCATCGGCAAGGCATGGTCAGAGGCCGCCCTGTGCTCCGTCGCATGGGCCGTCCAGCAAAGGACAGGCTTCCACCTCCTCCGCCCAGACATGTCGGTCTGGGACTGACGGCCCAACCCGCCAAAAAAATGCCCCATTCCTTGGGCCCAGACCCCCAAAGTTGTTCGACGAATTAGTGCAGTATCCATTCATCGCCAAGGCCCGGCGTATCCCGCTTGCCCCCTGGCGTGAATGGAATCATGAGACTATCACCGATTAGGCTCGTTGCTTGCTCAGCCATCGTGGCCACAAACATCACCCTCTCGCTCGCGGCCGTGCCGACAGACCGACAGGACTCGCCCAAACCGACCGTCCAGCGCTCCAGCAGATCCAAGGCAGCGCTCGCAGAACTCGACAAAAAGCTCCAGGCCACAAACCTGGTCCACGCCAAGATCGCCGGGATCAAAGAAGCCCTGGCCAAAATCGCCAAAGACGAGACCGTCACCAAGTCCGACGAAGGGATCGGGCTCATGAAGGCCCTCCTCAAAGAACTCACCGACCTCAACACTCAGGTCGGCCAGCTCCGCAACGAGGTCGATGAACTCAAAGCCTGGGCCGAAGGACAGGACGAGAACCTGCCCAAGCTCCAAAAGGCGGTCGAGCAGATCCAAAGGTTCAAGCCCTCCGTCTACATGCAGTTCCAGTACGCCGACAGCAACCAGCGGCACGACATGTACCTCCCCGGCCCGCACGAAGCGGTCGTCGCCTGGTATCAAACCGCGCTCGCCGCGGCGGGCTGGAAGCAGACCACCGAGAATCCGATCAAAGACGGCTTTGAATATTTCATGGTCTTTCGCAACCCGGCCAAGGAAATGCTCACG
>CAZGER010000170.1:1761-4974 GCA_964524565.1 uncultured Chthonomonas sp.
AACTTCGTCGGCACCCACTCCGCCGCAATCCGGAGGCTCGAGATCGGCGGCGCCTACCAGGTCGACAACGACACTGAGCTCAAACTCTCCTTCGACGTCGCCACCGGGCCAGAAAACCGCTCGGCCGAACTCAAGACCGCCGCGGTCGTCCACACCCTCACTGGCTCAAACCGGCCCCTCGTCCTCACGGCAGGCCAGTTCCACCTCCCCCTCGGCTACGAACTCCCCAGAAGCTCCAGCCTCCGCGAGTTCCCCGAGCATGCGACCTACAACCGAAGGCTCATGTCCGGAGAAAGGGTCCGCGGAGCCATGCTCCGCCAGGGCATCACGAACGAACTGAGCGCATGGGCCGCCGGGACAGGCTCCCTCACCGTCTCCGACGCCGAGCAGGTCGGCAAAGCCTCCATGCCCTTCGGGCGCGCCGCCATTTCCGGTGGCCTCCGATACGAAACGAAGGACCTCCAACTAGGGGTCGCCAACTTCCAGGGCCAGAGGCCGTCCATCACCGGCAACCCTGCCACCAGCGCATCCGTCTATCGGAACTTCTGGTACGCCGACGCCACCCTGTCCAACCTGGGGATCCAAGGGCTCGAACTCCGCGCCGAGGCGGTCTGGGCCCACGACCGGATCCCCAACAAGTCGGCTGGCCCTGGCGCCGTCGGAGTCGGGATGTCCGGATGGCACACCCAGTTGGGATACCGTCTCACGCCAGACACCCAGCTGATCGCACGGTACGGCAACTTCGATCCCAACACTGCCTTCGGTGGCAACGTCGTCACCGAGTACGGTGTCGGGCTCCGCTACAGTCTCAGCAAGGGCTCGATGGTCACCCTCACCCAAGAGTGGTTCAAAGACCCCGCCATCACCTTCGACCCGACCTACCAGGTCACCACGCTCCGCTACCAGGTCAAGTTCTAACACGGGCCAGACCAAACCTCCCCAGGGCCAAATAGCCCTGGGGACAAGTCCCCCCAGCCCGGAGCGGCCAGGTCAACACCGTCATAATCCAACCTATGCTCAAGCTGCTACCCGTGGCTGTCATCGCCGCAGCCGCCACCCTCCCGTTCCTGGTCGGATGCACACCAGAGGCCCCCGCCGAAGAAACGACGACAACCACCACCACGACAACCCCCGAACCGACCACCCCAGAGCCGGAGAAAGAGCCACAGCCCGAAGCACTGGCCGACACCCCCAAGGACGGTGAAGAGGTCGCTGTCTTCGAGACCACCAAGGGCAAGGTCGTCATCATGGTCTACCCAGACGTCTTCCCCCAAAACTCCAAAAACTTCATGGGCCTCGTCAAGTCCGGCTTCTACACCGGCACACGGTTCCACCGCTGCATCGCCGGCTTCATGATCCAAGGCGGAGACCCCCAAAGCAAAGACATGGCCAAAGCCGCGGTCTGGGGCACCGGCGGCAACGTCGTCGATGGCAAAGAGGTTACAGTCCCGTTCGAAGGCAGCAGCCGCCTCCTCCACACCAAGGGAGTCCTCAGCATGGCCCATGCCGGTGACCCCAACGGCGCCAGCAGCCAGTTCTTCATCATGGACGGCGAAGCGCCCCACCTAGACGGTGTCCACACCGCCTTTGGCAAGGTCGTCGCCGGACAGGACGTCGTGCAGGCCATCATCGCCACCGGAGACGTCGCCCAAAACGGCGCCGTCGATCCCAAAGAGGCGGTCGAGATCAAAAAGGCGACCATCGCCAAGTGGCCGGTGAAGTGATGTTGACCACACTCGTCTCCACCGCCCTCGCCACCCAGGTCCTCAAAAAGCCTGAGTTCGACCAGGCCACCGTCATGCCCAAAACCGGCGAAGAGGTCGCTGTCATGGCCACGACAAAAGGCGACATGGTCATCATGTTCTTCCCCACAATGGCCCCGAAACACGTCGAGAACTTCAAAAAACTCGCCAAAAAGGGCTTCTACGAGGGCGTCCGCTTCCACCGCTGCATCCCAGGGTTCATGGTCCAAGGCGGAGACCCCAACACCAAGAACCTCGATAAACCCGACACCTGGGGCTACGGCGGCAACGAAGAAAACGGCAAGCGCGTCAACGTCGATGCCGAGTTCACCGGCCTCAAGCACCTCCGAGGGATCCTCAGCATGGCACGCTCACAAGACATCGACTCCGCCAGCAGCCAGTTCTTCCTCATGCACGCAGACGCTCCCACCCTCGACGGAAACTACTCCGCGTTCGGCAAGATCGTCAAAGGCATCGAGGTCGTCGATGCCATCGTCGGAACCGGGCAAAGGTCGGACAACGGTAAGGTCACTCCCGACCGCGCCGCCCAGATCGTCTCCGTCAAGCTCAAAACCTGGCCGCTGGAGGGCAACTGATGCCACTCGGACCCACCGCTGCACCAGGGGCGACCGAACCCGAAAACGGTGAGACCATCGCCACGATCCAGACCAACCACGGAAAGATCGTCGTCAAGTTCTTCGCCGATGTCGCGCCCGGCCACGTCGAGAACTTCACCAAACTGGCCTCCGAGGGCTACTACGACGGCGTCCTTTTCCACCGCGTCATCCCTGGCTTCATGATCCAGGGCGGAGACCCGAACACCAAAACCGGCTCCCGAGACACCCACGGCACTGGCGGCCCCGGCTACTCCATCAGGGCCGAGTTCAACGACATCAAGCACACGCCAGGGATCCTCAGCATGGCCCGGACCAGCGACCCCCATTCGGCCGGATCGCAGTTCTTCGTCATGCACAAGGCCTACCCCAGCCTCGATGGACAGTACACCGTCTTCGGACAGGTCGTCGAAGGAATGGACGTCGTGGAAACGATCGTCAACCTCCCCACCGACCACCGGGACAACCCCCTTCCCGATAACCCCGCCAGGATGGAGAAGGTCACCCTCTCAACCTGGGAAGGAAACACCGGGGACTAATCCCCGCGACTGCCTAAACGGGCCGGTGCGAACGCCTCGCTCCGGCCCGTCACTTTCTCGGCGTGCCCGCCCCGATCCAAAAGCCGTCGAACTCCCTCAGACCCTTGTCAAAAAAGAACAGCGTCAGCTCCCAATAAGCCCCCTTCGCGTCCGCAGCAGCGACCCCGCCCGACCAATCGCCTACCGCGCCCGCTTGATCTGCCCCAGCACAAAAATCGAGGCCAGGAACAAAGCCGCCGCCGTCCAGACCATCGCCTTGTAACCGGTCCCGAAAGGCAGCCCAGCCCGCTTGTTCAAAAAGTCGATCAAAAACCCCAT
>CAZGER010000171.1:0-4927 GCA_964524565.1 uncultured Chthonomonas sp.
GAGGCGTTCGGGCCCGGCCAGGCCATCGCAGACGAACTCAAGTCCGCCGCTGGCACCGACGTCGCCTGGATCCCTGCCGGGGTCCTCAAAGCGGACGGCAAAGGTGACCTCAGCACCTACGTCCAGTTCCTCACCGACGACATCGCCGTCGTCAAACTCACAGGGGCCGAGATCAAAGCCGCCCTCGAACGCTCCGTCTCCCTCTACCCCGCGCCAAACCCGAGCTTCCTCCAGATATCCGGTCTCGAAGTCTCCTTCTCCCGCTCGGCAGAGGCAGACAAGCGCGTCCGCACCGTCCTCGTCAACGGCCTGGAGCTGAACCCAAACAGTGTCTACACCGCCGCGATGCCAGGGAACCTCGCCAAAGGCGGACTCGGCTACTTCACCGTCTGGGACAAAAAGTCGATCGAGCGCACCCTCCCAGGCACAACCCTCGAATCGCTCCTCAAGGGCAAGACAGGCTTCGTCCGCACCAGCCGCTGGAAAGTCGTCAACTAGACCGGTCGATCACGACCGCCGTCCCGTAAGAAAGCACCTCTGTGATCCCATGACCGATCTCGTTCGCGTCGTACCGCATCGCTAAAATCGCGTTCGCACCCATCTCCATCGCGTGCTTGGCCATCATGTCGTAAGCCTCCTGCCGCGCGTGCTCGCAAAGCTCGGTGTAGATCGTGATGTTCCCGCCAAAGATCGTCTGGATCCCCGCACCCATGTTCCCGATGATCGACCGTGACCGCACCGTGATCCCCCGCACGATGCCCAGATAGCGGACCACCTTGTAGCCCTCAAGCTCGTTCGCGGTCGTGATGAATTGATGGATGCCAGAAGACTGGATAGGAGGTGTCACCATGTTGGTTCCTGCGGTTAGCCCGCCTCGGCGGCAGTGTACTTGCCAGCAAGGATCCTGCCGTACTCACCGGCGTTGTACCACTCCTCCAAAGCCTGGATCCTGTGGACAGGCATCGGGTGCGTGGCATGCATCCCGTACAGGATAAAAACGACCATCTTGCCCATGCTGTCCAAAAAGTTCATGTCCTGGTAGCTCCTGGCCTGGTCCATGAACGCCGAAGTGTCGCTCTCGTGCGCCAATCGGTTCGGCCCTCCCGCCAGCATCAGGTTCGCCCGCGCCGAAAGCTCAAAGTCCTGCGAGCACAACAGGCCCGCCCGGTCGGCCGTCACCTCTGCCTGCCTCGACCATTCAAAAAACGCCGCCATCAGCGCCACCTGCGCCACGTCCCCAAGACCGAGAGTCCGGCGCGAGACCAACTCCAAAATCGGCATGATGACAGTGGCGACCGACTTGTAAAGCACGTGCCCAGCCTTGATGTGGCCCAGCTCGTGCCCGATCAGATGGTAAAGCTCCTCGTCCGTCAAAGTCTCGACCATCGAACTCCGGATCGTGATGTACGGACGCTCGATCCCACCCGCGAAAGCGTTCGGGAACGGGTTGCTCGAAAGGTACAGCTCCGGCTCAGGCATGTCCAAGATCGAACAACACTCCTGCAAGATCGAGTGCAGCGTCTTGTACTGCCGAGGGCCGCACCTCACGCTCGTCGCCATGTTCCAGCAATAGATCCACCGGTCGAACCCAGCCTCGTGGAACTTCGTGATGACCGTGGGAAGAAGAGGCACCTTCTTCAGGGCTTCAAGGGCTTTCTTGTCTGTCTCGGCAGTGAAGACCTCGGCAGTCAGACCCTTCAGGACTTTGCGCTTGGACGGCATCACGGATCAATACGGATAAACCGCCAAACCGGTTGCCGACCACCGGCCCCAAGGACCCCTGGGGCAAACTCTCGGCATGAAGGTCGACTTCTGGCTCATCGACGCCTTCGTCACTCAAGAAGCGTTCAGCGGCAACCCCGCAGGCGTCGTGGTCACAAACGAACCTCTCCCAGAACCCACGATGGCCCGCATCGCCAGCGAGGTCAACCAGGCAGAGACCGCCTTCGTGTTCAACGCACCACAAGGGCTACGCATCCGGTGGTTCACACCGACCGTCGAGGTCGACCTCTGCGGCCACGCGACCCTCGCCTCAGCCCACGTCTGCTTCTTGAAAGACCCCGCAACAGAATCCCTCACATTCCAAAGCCGCAGCGGGCCACTCTCCGCCAAAAGGGAAGGCGGCCTCATCTGGCTGGACTTTCCCTCCCAGCCCCCGACCCAGGTCGAACACGACCGGCTCCAAGCCCTCTTCCCGACCGCGCTCTGGAGAGGCTTCAACGGCTCGGACCACGTCGTCGTCCTCGCAGACCCCCAAGAAGTCGCCTCCTACCAACCAGACTTCGCAGCCATCGCCGGGCTCGGCGACAGGGGACTCGTCGTCACCGCCCAGGCCGAACACGGCTACGTCAGCCGGTTCTTCGCTCCACAGGCAGGCGTCCCAGAAGACCATGCCACGGGCTCCTCCCACACCCTCCTAGCCCCCCTCTGGGCCGCCCGCACCGGCACACACGAGTTCCACGCCAGACAGCTCTCGCCGCGCGGGGCAGAATTCCAGGTCCGGCTCAAAGGTGACCGGGTCAAGATCGGCGGACAGACCGTCGCCCGTCTGACCGGCAACCTCGCCCTCTAAAATAGGACAGGCGGCCAGGGGATCCCCTGGCCGCCCAGCACGGTTCTACACTCAGGCCGCGATCGTCGCCGGACGCTCGCGCAAAGCGACGTTCACATCGATCTGCCCGATCTCGCCCAGCGTGAGCGGGATCACAAGCGCAGGGATGTCCAGGCTGCTCACGCAGATGTTCGTCCCCTTGATGATCGTCGGAGGTGTGATGTCCGAGACAAACCCTTGCTCAGCCAACAGGGTCACAGAATTACCGCTCACCATGTTGCCAAGCTCCGCGATCGCGCTCGCAGCCAGGTCGTCGAACGCCTGGATCTCCATCCCCGCCATCTTCCCGGCGATGTTCAGCGCCGTCGGCTGGGACATCCCATAAATCACCTGCCCTTGGATCTCGCCCGTCAGCCCGCACAGAATGTTGATCTGCTTGGACGTGAACAACTGAGGACGGACCGATAGGTCGCCCCGCGAGGGCGAGATACCGACCAAAGTCTCAAACACCTTGATCGAGGCGGCGATGAACGGCGTCACGTATTGGACTTTCATGTCAGGCTCCTTCCTGCCACATCCACGTCACGCGACCAACTTGCCGATGGCGTCCAAGACACGCTCCGGCTGGAACGGCTTGACAATAAAGTCCTTTGCGCCGGACTGGATGGCCTCGACGACCATGTTCTTCTGGCCCATCGCTGTGCACATCACAATGACGGCGCCGGGGTCGGCCGCCTTGATCGCCTTTAGGGCACTGATGCCGTCCATCTCTGGCATCGTGATGTCCATAGTGACCAAGTCGGGCTTGAGCGAGTTGTAAAGGTCCACCGCCTCGGCACCGTTCGTTGCCTCGCCGACGACCTCGTACCCGTTCTGGGTGAGGATGTTCTTGAGCGTCACCCTCATAAAGAGGGCGTCGTCCGTGATTAGGATGCGCTTCGCCATGCTGGTTTGTCCTGTTCTGGTTTTTGGTAAAAAAACGGCAGTGCCGTCGAAAATCCGATGTCCTCGGCGCCGGATACACGCTCGGTGGATCCGACAAACATGATGCCGCCCGGCTTGAGCGACGCATAAAACTTTTTGTAAAGCTCCTCTTTCGCCTCGTCCGTGAAGTAGATCACGACGTTCCGGCA
The DNA here is from genome assembly GCA_964524565.1 of uncultured Chthonomonas sp. Lineage (GTDB taxonomy): Bacteria > Armatimonadota > Fimbriimonadia > Fimbriimonadales > Fimbriimonadaceae > UphvI-Ar2. The sequence goes on from CAZGER010000171.1 coordinate 3,685, forward strand.
CATGATCAGGTCAAACCCCTGGTCGAACCTGTCCCCCAACAGGTTGTGCCGACGAAAGTCCAAGTACGCCCGCAAACGGTTGTCGGCGCGAAAAACGTCCCCCTCCGCCGTCAGGTACTTCTTGTAAGCCTGAGGAACGTACTTTGTGTCGCTCAGGCTGAACTCACCCGCCCGCGCCTGGCTCAAAGCCGCCTCGTCGATGTCCGTGCCGATGATCTTGTGACCCGGGCCGTACTTCTCGGCAAAGATCATCGCCAGAGTGTGCGCCTCCGCGCCATAGCTGCAACCCGCGCTCCACACCCTCAGTTGGCGCGAACGCTTCAGCAAACGCGGGATCAAATCGTTCTCCAGCTGCGCCCACTTCTCAGGGTTGCGGAAGAGCTCGCTGACATTGATCGCCAACTTGTCCAAAAACTGCTGGACGTGCTCCGGCGTGGCAGATGTCCAGGCCCAGAACTCCTCCAGAGTCGCGCACTTCTGGAACTGGGCCATGTTCAAGATCCTCCTCTGCATCTGCGGAGCCTTGTACTGGTGCAGGTCGATCCCCGTCCGCTTGAGCATCCTCGAATAAAACAGGTCCCAGTCCCGGTCGTTAGGATGCACGTTGCACCTTCCCGCGCAGACTGCTCACAATCGCTGTCGCCATCTGGTCGAGCGGGAACATCGCGTCCACCCCGCCCGCCGCCTGAGCCGCCTTCGGCATGCCAAAAATGACGCTCGTCGCCTCGTCCTGAGCCAGAACGTGCCCGCCCGCCTCACGGATCGCGACAGCCCCCTGCGCACCGTCCTTACCCATCCCTGTCAACACGACCCCGATGCACCGTGGCCCGAAAGACTCCGCCGCAGACTCAAAAAGGTAGTCCGCCGCCGGACGCACACCGTGGATCTTCTCCCGTTCGTCCAGCCGGATCTTCCCCTGGCTGTCGATCGTCAAATGCCGGTCCCCCGGCGCAAGATAGGCCCGGCCAGGCTTCACGCTCACCCCAGCCATCGCCTCGTCGCAAGGGACGCTCTCCGCCTGGCTCAACCTCGCCGCAAGCGAGGCCGTGAATCCCGGAGGCATGTGCTGCGCAACCAAGATCGGCGCTGGAAAATCCTTCGGCAACGAGTCCCAGATCGCCTTCAGCGCAGAAGGCCCGCCCGTTGAGCTAGCAATGACGACAAGCTTGTCGCAAGTGAAACCGCCCCCCGCCCGGACAGGCTTCCGGTCCGCGGAAACGACCCGCTTCACATAGTGCGCCGC
>CAZGER010000172.1:0-4908 GCA_964524565.1 uncultured Chthonomonas sp.
GCAAGACCGAACCTGGCAGCGGTCCGCAGCATCCACGCCACGTCCCCGCTGACGTGCTCTTCAAACCTGGTGTCTGACGGAGCGCGCTCCATACCTTGAGCATCCGATTCCCACGCGAACTTGGCCGGCTCGACCCCTGGCAAAAGCCCCTCAAGCCGAGGGTCGGGGACGTGCCGTCCGGTCGCCGTCTGGCGTCCGCCCATGACCCACTCAGAGTAGTTCTTCTTTGCCTGCGGATACTGCCCGACCCTGGCCCGCACGATCCGCCTCGCCAGATCCGGGTCGCACACCGCCGCGTAAGGGAAGACCCACATGTCCGCGTCCCAGAACATCCGCCCTTCGAACCGGGTGTTTGTCACCCCGAACGGTGTCACAAGCCCCGACGTCCCGAAACCGTGTTCGAGCGCAGAAAGGCAGTTCGTCACTGTCTCTTGGTCCTGGACCGGGCCATCGATCGTGATCCGCACCCTCGTCGGGTCGGGACGCTCAAACCTCGCCGGGGCCGGGTCCTGCCCTCGCTCCTGGCCGACGTCCGCCTCCTGCCCGTCACACCCCCACAAAAAGAGGCTAGCCGCCAAGCAGAAAGGTCTCGACAGTCTCATAGACCGGGCCTCCCTCGCCCTGGTGGCTCACGAGCAGTTCGAACCGGTCTGCCTGCCAAGAGACCTGCCCCACCGACCGAAACCCTTCCAGGCTCCGCTTGACCGGCTTGGCGTAGCCCGGAACACCAGCCGACAAGCGCGCCAACGTGACGTGGGGCAAAAACGGCCGGGTCTCCTTGTTCTCGGCGGTCGCAAAGACCGTGTCGTGGATCCTGCGCTGGAACCGCGCCAACTCGTTCCCGCTCGATTCGACACCCACCGCCACCACCTTGGGCACAGTGTCAGAAGGCAAGCGCAAAACCTTGCCCGCCCGAAGCTCGAACGGGTCGGCCTTCACTCCGGCCAGGGCCGAGCGGACACCCTCCGCTTCGTCTTCGTCCAGCATGCCCAGAAAGTAGAGAGTGACGTGCATCGAGTCGCGGTCGACGAGCTTAAAAACCGGCTGGTCCCCCCGCGTGACCGCGGTGGCCGCCTGCCGGAGACCGTCCCGGACATCCTCGGGCAAAGGCAACGCGACGAACATACGGCGTTTCATCTCTGAACGATTCTGACCAAAAAGAATTGAGCTTGGGTGGCCGGATAGGGTATTTGTCATGCCCTAAAAGATGAAGGGACACCCAGTGGCGTTCGGGGAGAGCAACCAGGGCTTCCAAGGCTATCTGTCGCCGTGCGCCCAAGGGACGGGCCCAGGGGTGATCGTCATCCAAGAATGGTGGGGCCTGGTCGGACACATCAAAAGCGTCGCTGACCGCTTCGCCGCGGAAGGCATGAGTGCGCTCGCACCAGACTTCTACGACGGCCGCGTGACCAAAGAACCAGATGAAGCCGGATCGCTCATGATGGCCCTGGACGTCGACCGCGCGTCCGCGATGGTCACCAACGCAGTTTCCTACCTACTGGACCATCCTTCGGTCGTCGGCGACAAGGTTGGGGTCGTCGGTTTTTGCATGGGCGGACAGCTGTCCATGTTCGCCGCCTGCCTGGAACGCCGGATCGGGGCGTGCGTCAACTTTTACGGCATCCATCCCGCCGTCAAGCCAGATTTTCCGAGCCTCGAAGCCCCCATCCTCGGCATCTTCGCCGAACACGACGAGTACGCCTGTCCCACCAGCGTCCAAGACCTCTCATCCATCTTGTCGTCACTGGGCAAGCCCCATGAGTTCGTGACGTTCCCAGGGACGCACCACGCGTTCTTCAACAACGACCGGCCCACGGTCTTCGACCCGAACGCCGCCGAAGCAGCCTGGGCCAAGACACTCGGGTTCCTGAGGGCCAACCTCTCCTGAGCGACCCCAGCGGTCCCCACGTCTACTTGGACATGGCCGGCACCTCGCTGGAGGACGCATACGTGCTGGTCACCCGCCTCGTGGTTCCTCGCCCGATCGCCCTCGTCAGCACGGTCTCCCTCTCCGGCCAGACAAACCTCGCCCCGTTCAGCTACTTCATGCCCGGCGGGTCGAACCCGCCCAGTCTGGCCGTCTGCGTGAGCGGATCGCCCTCCGGCGGCGACAAGGACACCCTCGCCAACGTCATCGAAACCAGGGACTTCGTCGTCAACCTTGTCGACCGACCCATGCTGGCCGGAATGAACCTCGCCTCAGCCTCGCTGCCCCCGAACGAGAGCGAATGGAACCTCGCCGGGTTTGAGTCTGTCCCCAGCGTCCTCGTCAGCCCCGCCAGGGTTTCCATCAGCCCGGTCCAGTTCGAGTGCGGACTCCACGACGTCGTACGCCACGGCACCGGATCAGGAAGCTCGGCCTACGTGATCGGCGAGATCCTCGCCGTCCACCTCCGCCCCGACATCGCCGAGGGAGCCAGGATCGACCCCTTGGCAAGGCTCGGCGGCAGGGAATACCTGGACCTTGCCGACGGCTCCCGGTTCGAGGTCGCACGACCAAAGCTCTGACCGCTAGGTAACCTGCGGCTATGCCTCGCGTCGTCCATTCCACGACTTCCGCCCCTGCCGCGATCGGCCCCTATTCTCAAGCTGTCGAGGCGACCGGGTCACTGGTCTTTTGTTCGGGGCAGATCCCGCTCACGCCAGAGGGCGACCTCGTCACCGGCGACGTCCAGACCCAGACAAGACAGGTGATGGCCAACATCGGCAGCCTTCTCGGATCGATGGGCCTCGGGTTCGGCGACATCGCCAAGACGACCATCTTCCTCAGTTCCATGGACCACTTTGCCTCTGTCAACGAGGTCTATGGCTCGCACTTTGACTCCGAACCGCCCGCCAGGAGCACCGTCGCTGTCGCCGGGCTCCCCAAAAACGTCGACGTCGAGATCGAGGTCGTCGCAGTGCGTCCATGAACCGGGTCGTCTCCGTCAGCCTGGGGTCGAGCAAACGCGACAAGACCCACGAGTGCGAGATCCTCGGCCAGCGGTTCGTCATCGAACGCCGAGGCACGGACGGCGACAAGCGAAAGTTCCGCGAGCTCATGAAGGAGCTTGACGGCAAGGTCTCGGCCCTCGGGGTCGGTGGCGCGGACATCTACCTCGCCACCGACCGCAAGAGGTACGTCTTCAAAGAGGTCGCCGACCTTGTCTCAGACGTCAAACACACGCCGGTCGTCGACGGGTCCGGGCTCAAACACACCCTAGAGCGGGAGACGATCCACCGGCTGCAACGGGAAGGCACCGTCGATTTCGCCAAAGAACGCGTCCTCCTCGTCTCCGCCGTAGACCGCTACGGAATGGCCCAGGCCCTCGACCAGGTCTGCCCCAACGTTGTCTATGGGGACTTCCTCTTTGGCCTTGGCGTCCCCCTCCCTGTCCGCAGTTACAAAGCGGTCGTCAGGCTCGCCGGAATCCTCCTGCCGATCGTGACTAGGATGCCGTTCCAGCTCTTTTATCCCACCGGCTCCAAGCAGGACGAGCGGAAGCCGAAGTTCCCCAAATACTTCGACTGGGCGACCTTTATCTGCGGCGACTGGCACTACATCCGCCGGTACGCCCCCGACAAACTTCCAGGCAAGACCGTCCTCACCCAGACCCTGCGCAAAGCCGACTATGACTGGCTGAAAACGACGGGCCTCAAGCGAGCCATCACCACCACACCGAACATGGGCGGAGAGACCTTCGCCACCAACGTCATGGAGGGAGTGATCGTGACCTTGGCCGGAAAGCCGCCCTCAGAAATGACCGACCAGGACTACCTGGACGTCCTGGGCAACCTTGGGTGGCAGCCCAACGTCATTGAATTCGACTCTCCGGTATCCTGAACCCACCAAGAACCGACCTGTGAACAGATTCGCATTCATCGTCCACCCGCTCAAGGCGAAAGACGTCACCCAGAAGTACCCGCTCCTCGGGTTCTTGGGAGACCGCGCGGTGGAACGGCTCCTTGTCAAAATGCGCCCCAAGGTCGTCAGCAACATCACCGGGCTCAAATCGGTCCACGGTGAAGAGGCCGAAGGCGTCTTCATCGGACTGCCCCTCACCCCGCGCCTGTTCATGGACCTGCCCGTCGAGATCGTCTATGAGAAGATCCTCCAGTGCGCCGAGATCGCCGAGGGTGAAGGCTGCCAGATCATGGGCCTCGGCGCATTCACAAGCGTCGTCGGGGATGGCGGCGTATCGGTCGCTGAAAGGGCCAAGATCGCGATCACGACCGGAAACTCCTACACCGTCGCCACAGCGATCGAGGGCGCCCTCGACGCGGCAAAACGGGTCGGCATAGACACCCACCGGTCGGTTCTGGCGGTGGTCGGTGCGACTGGCTCCATCGGGCGGACATGCGGCATCATCATGGGCCAGGATTTCGCCAAGACGATCTTGATCGGCAGAGACCCGGCCCGGACCGAAGCGGTCGCCAAAGAAGTTCCGCGAGGCGTCGCAACCACCGACCTCGAAGCCGTCCGCGGGGCCGACGTCATCGTCACCGTCACAAGCAGCGACGCCGCCCTCATCATGCCGGAGCACCTCAAGGCCGGGTCGGTCGTCTGCGACGTCGCCCGCCCCCGGGATGTCAGCGTGAGGGTCGCCAAAGAACGCCCGGATGTGCTCGTCATCGAAGGCGGCGTGGTGTCCGTCCCCGGCAACGTCGATTTTGGGCTCAACTTCGGGTTCCCGCCCAAAACCGCCTACGCCTGCATGAGCGAGACCATGATGCTGGCCCTGGAAGGCAGGTTCGAGGACTTCACGATCGGTAAGGACGTCTCGGTCGAGCAGGTGCGCGAGACGCAGCGGCTCGCTGAAAAGCACGGATTCAAAATGGCAGGCTACAGGTCGTTCGAGCGGGCTGTCGAAGACCAGGCGATTTCTGCTGTCTCCAAAGCAAGGGCCCAGCTTGCCATGACCCCGACAG
>CAZGER010000173.1:0-4876 GCA_964524565.1 uncultured Chthonomonas sp.
GCCGAACAAGCTTCCCCCCGCCAGCACGTAGTGGAAGTGGGCGACGATGAAGTAGGTGCCGGTGACTCCGACGTCGGTGTCTGTCGACGCTAGGTAGGTACCGGTGAGTCCTCCGATGACGAAGAGTCCGAGGAAGGCGATCGCGTAGATCATCGGTGTCACGAGGTGAACCGAGCCTTTCCACATGGTGGCGCACCAGTTAAAGACCTTGATGGCTGACGGAACGGCCAGGATGAAGGTGATGACGGAGAAGACCAGTCCTTGGTAGACCGACTGGCTGGAGATGTACATGTGGTGGCCCCAGACAAGGAAGCCGAGGAATGCGATCGCCAGGGACGAGTAGGCCACGAACCGGTAGCCGAACACAGTCCGGCGGCTGAAGCAGGTGATGAGTTCGCTGATGATCCCCATTGAGGGGAGGATCATGATGTAGACGGCCGGGTGGCTGTAGAACCAGAACAGGTGCTGGAACAAGACAGGGTCACCGCCCAGTTCTGGGCTGAAGATGCCGATGCCGAGGAGCCTTTCTAGGACGACCAGTAGCAGGGTGATGGCGACGACCGGCGTGCCGAGGATGATGATGATGCTGGTAGCGTAGTGGCTCCAGCAGAAGAGGGGCAGGCGGTACCAGGTCATGCCTGGAGCGCGCATCTTGTGGAGGGTGACGATGAAGTTGACCCCGGTGAAGATGGACGAGAAGCCTGTGATGAACGCACCGACAAGGGCGAGGGATATCTGGGTCTTGGAGAGTGTGGAGAGGGGGACGTAGAACGTCCAGCCTGCGTCGATGCCTCCGAGCGCGGTGGAGAGCAGGATGAAGCCTCCGCCGACCATGTACATGTACCAGCTGACCAGGTTGAGCCTGGGGAAGGCGAGGTCCCTTGCCCCGATCATCAGCGGTATCAGGAAGTTGCCGAAGACGGCTGGGATTCCTGGGATGAGGAACTGGAAGACCATGACGGCCCCGTGGGCCGAGAACATTTTGTTGTATGCCTCGGACGAGAGCAGGATGCCGTGGGGGGCGGTTAGCTCGTACCGGATGAGTCCGGCGGCGATGCCGCCGATGAGGAAGTAGAACGTGACAGAGAAGAGGTAGAGGACCGCAATGCGTTTGTGGTCCGTTGTTGTGAGCCACGACCGAAGTGTGTGGTCGGCATTCAGGTAGTTCTTTTTCTTACCCTGTTGGGCGGTGCCCGATCCTACTGCTGCTGCGCTCATCGTCTGTCCTCTGTCGTGTTGAATTGTGCGTCTCCAGCGCTCTGGTGCTTGTTGGCGCTATCGACCGGCGAGCTGACACTGTCCGTGCCTGGTGTGCTGTTCACAGTGTCTTGCCTTTGGAACGGTCCTGTGCCGCCTCCCAGGGTCGAGATGTAGTCTGCCAGGGCGATCGCCTGGAACTCGCTGATCTGCCCGTGATAGATGGGCATGGTGTTCTCGTAGCCCACGTTCGTCCTTCGGTGCGGGTTCAGGATGGACTCTCTGATGTAGTCCCTGTCGGCGACAGCCGAAGAGCCGTCGACGAACTTGCGCGTTTTGCCGGTGAGTCCGAGGAGGCTCGGCCCCCTGGGGTTGTCGGTGCCGGTGTGGCAGTTGGCGCACCCGAGGTCGGCGTAGAGTTCTTTGCCCTGCTCCGCGACGGTCGTCGGCTTGGACTTGAACCGGTCTCCGCCTTTGGAGACCCAGTCGGCCCATTCTTTGTCGCCGAGCACGTAGAGGGTCCCGACCATTTCAGAGTGGCCCGTTCCGCAGTGCATGGCGCAGACGATTTTGTACTTGCCCGGTTTGATTGGGGTGAAGTGGAGGTCCGTGTAGCGGCCGGGGACGACGTGGAACTGCGCCCTCATTTCCGGCAGGAGCATCGAGTGGATGACGTCCTGGCTGATCATGGTCATCTTGATCGGTTTTCCGACCGGGACGTGGAGCTCGTTCATCTCGCGGGTGCCGTCCAGGTGCTGGAAGTGCCACATCCACTGTTTGCCGACGCAGAAGATCTCGATAGCGTCTTTGGGCATGGTGCGGACGTTGATGTAGCGGGCTGCGCTCCAGGCGAAGATGCCGAGGACGAGGACCGTCGGGAGGCCCATCCACAGGGCTTCCAAGGGGCCGCTGTGGGTGATGGCGTTGCGCCTGTCGACCTTGTTGCCCCTTCTGTACTTAAGGGCGAAGTAGACGATGACGGCATAGACGAGGATCGTGAAGACGATAGTCAGGATCGAGATGACCCAGAACAGCGCGTCGTATCCTGCGGCATCGGCCGAAGCCTGTTCCGGCGTGATTGGAAATTGGAAAGGGCCCCAACCCATTACTTTGTGCTCCTAGACATTCTGAAGATTGCGTACGCAAGGATGGCGGCAGTGAGTATGCCCCCGGTCTTGACTGTGTTCATGACGTTAAGGGAACGTTGGCCGGTCATCGGGTCCACGTTGACGCACGCCAGGAAGAACGGCCGGTCGTCCTTTGACCCGACGGTTTCAGTGGCGGCGTCTTTGATCGCCAGCAGGACCGGTTTTGTGCTGAATTCTTGGTTGATGAAGTAGCGGCACACCCTTCGGGAGGGCGAGAGGACCATGATCCCGGCGGGGTGGGTGATCTGTTTGTTGGCGGGGTCGCGGCGGAACTTGAAGCCGACTTCCCTTGCGAGCTGATCGACGTTCTCGGCGGTGCCGACCATGAACCTTACGCCGTGCTCGGCCCCTGGGCGGTTGTAGGCCTTGAGGAAGTCTTGTCGGGAGGTCTCGGCGATGACGGAGTCCTCGGTGGGGTCGATGGAGACGACGACGAAGTTGTAGAGCTCGCCGATGTTCTCTTTTTTGATCGCCTTGAACGTCTTTTTGAGGTTTTGAAGCTCAACGAGGCAGACTCCGGTGCACTTGTAGAAGGCGAGAAGGAGGACGGTCGGTCTTCCGCTGAAGAGTTCTTGGGTCGTCCAGGACTTGCCTTCGGAGTCCTTGAGCCGGATATCCGGTGACACGACGGCGTTGAGCCTCTCGTCGATGCGGATCTCCGAGTTGGAGGCTGTGATCGTCCGCGTGGAGTTGATGGGGTCCATCGGCGGGGGCGAGTACAGTTGTGCGCCCGCGAAACCGGTCGCGAGGACCAGGACGGCTGCGGCTAGGCTTTTCATCCGCCACCTGCTGTCTGGACTTGGGACAGGCTCGGATCGCTGGGAACCCCTCGTTCTGCCACGATGTGCATGGCTTCTTCGACCGGGATTTTTGCGACCTTGTGGGACGCGTCGGCCCAGGCGGTCGTGTTGAGCTTTTTGGCCTCTTCCTTACGCAGGTCCACCATGTCTTTGGCGGCGGTGGCGTTGGACTGGATGAGGGGGACGTTCTCCTTTGGCATCATGGGCCTAGGGGCGAGGTCTGTGCGGTCCGGCGCCTTGACGACGGCTGGGAGGAGCGACAGGGCCATCCATGCGGCGCCAAGCATGAGGACCAAGAAGCCGAAGAACCAAACCGCGTACTTGCCGACGGGGCCCTCGCTGGCGTGGTCGATGGGCTCGTAGCCCATGTCCTTGAGCAGGTCGATGTCTCGACCGGCCAGGGGATCGTCAGCGAATTCAGACATTTTCGGCAGCCTCCTTGAGTTGGTACGGATGGGCGGTTGTGACGAGCGATCCTTGTTTGAGGTTGAACCCAAAGAGGAGGAACCAGACGCCGCCGATCGCGGCGAGCATCCCGATGTCTCCGAGGCTCGGGGCGAGGGACTCTCGGAAGAACGGGGCGATCGTCCAGTGCAGGTCGATGAACCGCATGGCAAAGATGAGGAAGGCGGCTGGCACCAGGAGTGCAGGTGTCCGCTTGAGCTTGGGCGAGAGCAGGAGCAGGAACGGCGCCAGGAACTGTCCGACGACCAAGAGGAAGCCGAGCAGGGAGTAGTTGCCGCGCAGTCGCTTGAGATAGAACGTGATGAACTCTGGGAGGTTGCCGCTCCAGATGATGAGGAGCTGGGAGAAGTTAAAGTACGCCCAGACCATCGTGAGCATGAGGAGCAGGTTGCCAAAGTCCCTCATCATCAGCTCGTCGATCTTGCCTGCGTAGGGCGCCTTGTTCTTTTGGCTCACCACGATCATGGTGGCCAGGCTCATTGCCGAGAGGGCGCTGCCGATGGTGAAGATGAAGCCCCAGATGGTGGAGAACCAGTGGGGATCGAGCGACATGAAGAGGTCGGTGGTCATGAAGGTCATGACCAGGATGAAGACCACGATGCCTGGTGCAGCGAGGTTGTTGCGCTTGTCGCTGAACCGCTTTTCACCGGTGGCTTCCTCTTTTTTCGCCCAGGACGCCAGGGCGGACCCGATCGCGGCGAGGATGACGAAGTAGCCGAACTGTCGGGCCAGGAAGAAGTCGTAGTTGAGGTACCAGCGCTTGGCATAGATGACTTTGTCGCCGACAGCGTTGATCCACTTGCCGTAGAGGGGTTCTTTGAACACGATCACGGCAACAAGGACCAGCACGAGGCTGAAAGCGAGCATCGGGATGTTGCTGCCCGCCTCGAAGACTTTGAGCACCGGGGTTCCCCACCGGCCCCTGGTCACATGGAAGAGGAGCATCAGGCCGAAACACCCGAGGGTCAGGCACAGCCAGAAGGACGCGCCGTACAGGAACGAGGGCGCGAGTGCGTCCATTCCCTGCGACATCGCTGGGACGGTCGCGAGCAGTCCTGCGACCAGCAACGCTCCGCCGAGCATGGTGACCCGTTGGGCGATGTTCGAGTTCTGGGTCTCTGACATTAGTGTCCTCCCTCCGTGCGGGCGGGGGTCTGCGCGACCGGCGTGACCGTTTGGACGGGTCTTGTGTCGAACAGGGGGCCGGAGCCCCGCGGTGCGCTTTGTGCGCCGAGCGCGGACGCTGTGGCGGGGTCGATGTCACCG
>CAZGER010000174.1:0-4849 GCA_964524565.1 uncultured Chthonomonas sp.
CGGGCTCTGAGGTGGAGCGGCGGGCGACCGAGCGTGGTTACCGGTCGGTGTTTTTGGGGGAGCCGACTGTGGGAGGTCGGTTTTCTGCCTTGAGCGTGGTCGGCCTTTTGCCCGCCTGTCTTGCTGGGTTGGACGCGGGTGCGATGCTGGACGCGGCCAACGATGCAGTGGGTCTGTCGGGTGTCGAGCGGGGGTTGAGGTGGGGGGTCGAGGTTGGTTCTGGGAAGCTGGCGGCGCTTTTGGTCTCGGAAAGCCTGGATTATCCGCTTTGTCTGTGGGCTGAGCAGCTGATCGGCGAGAGCACGGGCAAGCTCGGGAAGGGGTTGTTGCCGGTCGCCTCGATGGAGCAGTCTTGGTGCGAGACCGATCGGTCTGTGTTCTTTGAACCGGTGGGTGGCGGCACGGACGCTGGAATCGCGGCTGAGATGTGGAGCCTGATGTTCGCGACAGCGGTGGCGGGGAGATCGTTGGGGGTGAACCCGTTCGACCAGCCGGACGTACAGTCGGCCAAGGATGTGGCAAGGCGCAAGCTGGCCGAGATTCAAGCGGGCGGGCGGCTAGACCTTCGGTCGACGGCTGTCGGTTTGGGGCAGGCAGGACCGGAGGTCCAAGAGTTTTTGACCGGTATGGACGATCCGGGGTACGTCGCGATTTTGGGCTACGTTCCGGACGAGGGCGGTGCGAGTGCGTCGTTTGCGCGCTTGCAGTCGGCGGTGATGGCTCGGTACGGGGTTCCGTGCACGTTTGGTTTTGGGCCGCGCTACCTGCACTCGACGGGGCAGTTCCACAAGGGCGGGCCGCCGGTGGGTCGGTTCCTGTTCGTGACTGCGGACCACCAAGTGGACATGGAGATTCCTGGGATGGGGGCGACTTTCGGGCAGCTTTGCGGCGCCCAGGCGCTTGGCGACATGGAGACCCTGCGATCGCGGGGGTTGCCGGTATTGCACGTCCATTTGCGAGACGGCGAGGATCTTGGCGGGCTGCTTTCGGCGCTGGGCGCCGGTTAGACGGCGGTGTTCGCCTGGATGCCTTCGACGATTCCTGAAGCTGCTTGCCGAAGGTCGGTCGACGACCGACCGGCCCGCCTTTGAACGCTTAGACCGACCAGTCCATTTGAGACACCGAGGCAGACGACCTCGATATCCATCGTTGAAGGCAGTTCTTTGGCGGCGACGGCATTGTGGAGGCACTGCCGCACGACAGACTCGACACCGCCTAGGTAGGATTTGACGATCTCCAGGACGAGGGGGTCTTTGTCGGCGAACTCGACGGCGGCGTTGACGACCATGCAGCCGTACCGGGCCTCGGCGGTCGAGGTGTCGGAGGCCGAGAACACAAGGTCGATGAGGGCGTCGTACGAGTATCCGCCGGAGGCTGCGGCATCCCGCAGGGCCTCGAGGCGGGTGCTGGAGTACTTGGCGAGGCAGGCCAGATACAGGTTCTTTTTGTCCTGGAACGTGTTGTAGAGGCTTTGGCGGGCGAGGCCGGTCACGTCGAGGATCTTTGTCAGTCCAGCCTGTTCGTACCCCACTTGCCAGAAGAGATGGAGCGCACGGTCGAGCGCACTCTCAGCTTCGAACTGCCTGGGACGGCCAACTGACATATAGGACTAGACGATCTTGAATGTGCTTTCGGCGCGTCACGGCAGCAAACGGACGGACGGTTCCGCTTGGACGGCGGTTCCGATCTGCACATATCCAGGCAGGGGAGCGTCGCTCAGGACGCATAGCCCGCCGCTGGTCTGGGGGTCCACGGCGAGCATTTTGAGCCAGTCGGGGACGTCGGGGTGGACGGTGAGCCTTCCTTCCAGGGCTTGGAGGTTCTTGTACGCCCCGCCGGGGACGGCGTGCTCTGAGACCATTCGTTCTACTCCTGGCAGCAGCGGCAGGGCAGAGGCGGAAACCTCGATGGCGAGGGTGCTCTCTCGGGCGATGTTCCAGAGGTGGCCCGCGAGTCCGAAACCGGTGATGTCGGTGCCGCAGGTGACCCCGTGGGCGACGGCGGTTTCGGCTGCGGCGCGGTTGAGGGTCGCCATTGTGGATATGGCGGCTTCGGTCTCCTCTTGGGTCGCTTTGTCGTTTTTGCCGGCGGTCGAGACGATGCCCGTGCCGAGGGGTTTGCTCAGCCAGACGGTTTGCCCCGGCTTGCCGCTGGCATTTGTGACCACTTGGTCTTGTTGGACGATCCCTGTGACGCTGAGTCCGAATTTGGGTTCAGAGTCTTCGACGGTGTGTCCGCCGATGATGACGGCCCCGGCCTCGGCCGTCTTTGCTGCCATTCCCATGAAGATGTCCGCCCAAACCTCGGCGGGGGCGGCTTCGGGGTCGAAGCAGGCAATATTCATGACGGTGATCGGCCTGCCGCCCATCGCGTAGACGTCGCTGAGGGCGTTTGCGGCGGCGATCTGTCCGAAGGCGAAGGGGTCGTCGACGATGGGGGTGAAGAAGTCGAGGGTCTGGACGATGGCCTGTCCGCCTGGCAGGGCGAAGACCCCGGCGTCGTCGCCGGTCGAAAAGCCGACGAGGAGGTCCGGGTGAGACTGGGGAGGCAATTGGCGGAGCACGTCCGCCAGCTGGGTTGGCCCCAGCTTAGCCGCTCAACCAGCGCATTTGACGAGGTGGGTCAACCGCACGCCGAGAGCTTACCGATATCCGTTAGTCCTTGAGACGGGCCAGCATTTTTACGGGGTTTGGTACTGGGTTTTCCTGACATTTGAACAATCACACCCTGATTCCGGTCATAGTCTGATTGTGGCTCTGGCAGCAGGGCTCATGATTCTTTTAGGAGATTACACTTCACAAAATGAGGACAATCACTTCGCTGGCAGTTCTTGCAGCAACCGCAACTTTCGCATTTGGTCAGAGTTTTACAGAGAGCTTTGACACTGGCCCGACCGGCTGGCTCGACGGCTCGGTCGTGACCTTCGGCAACTCCGGCCCGACGAACATGGCGTTCGCATCCGGCACTTGGGTTGCTTTTAACAACAGCGTCCCTGTCGGTTCGACGGGCGTTTTCTGCAACGCGGCTGGCGTCTTCCCGACCCATTCTGGCGCGGGTCATGCCAACTTCAACTTCAACAGCACGACGGGCACGAACACGATCGACACGTGGCTGATGTCCATGGTGCAGACGTTCAACAACGGCGACACGATCAGCTTCTGGACGCGCACGACGACGAACAACCCGTTCCCGGACCGGTTGTTCCTGAAGCTGAGCCTGAACGGTGCAAGCACCTCGGTCGGCGACTTCTCGACGACTCTGGTCGCTGTCAACAACGGCCTGGTCACGGGCGGCGCATATCCTGAGACCTACACGCAGTTCAGCGCCACGCTGAGCGGCCTTGGTGGCCCGACGAGCGGCCGGTTCGCACTGAACTACAACGTGCCGAACGGCGGCCCGAGCGGTGCCAACAGCAACTTCATCGGTGTTGACGACGTCGAGTACGTTTCCAACCCGGTTCCGGAGCCTGCGACCATGGCTCTGCTCGCTGTCGGTGCGGCTGCTGCCCTTCGCCGACGCCGCAAGTAATTATTGACTTTCCAGTCAATGAGAAGTCTGGCCCTCCTTTGCGGGGGGCCGGACTTTTTTGTCAGAGGAGGTTGCGGGGGTCGGCGATGTGTCCGGCGATGGCGGTGGCGACGGCGGTGAGGGGGCTGACGAGGTGTGTCCGCGAGCCTGGTCCTTGTCGGCCTTCGTAGGGTCGGTTGCTTGTGCTGGCGGAGCGCTGTCCGGGGTTGAGGATGTCGCCGTTCATGCCGAGGCACATCGAGCAGCCAGCGAAGCGCCATTCGAACCCGGCTTCTTTGAAGACTGTGTCCAGCCCTTCTTGCTCGGCGAGGGCTCGGACGCTTGCGGAGCCTGGGACGACCATCGCCCGGACTCCTTGGGCAACTCTGTGGCCCTTGAGAAGGCCGGCGGCTTCCCGGAGGTCCTCGATGCGGGCGTTGGTGCAACTACCGATGAAGACGGTGTCCACTTTGAGCTCGTTGAGGGGGGTGCCTGGGCTCAGACCCATGTAGCGGCGGGCGCGGGCTTCTGCCTCGTCGATGGCTTCCGGGACCGCACCGGTGACATCGACAGTCATGGCGGGCGTGGTGCCCCACGTGACTTGGGGGGCGAGGCCGTTGCAGTCGATGGTCTCGGTGCGGTCAAAGGTTGCGCCGGGGTCGGTCTTGAGGGACTTTGAGTGTTCCCGGAGCCGGTCGAGGTCGGAGCCTTTCGGTGCGTATCTGCGGCTGCCCTCGGCGATGAAGTCGAGGGTGGTGTCGTCAGGGGCGATCATGCCGGCCTTTGCGCCCATCTCGATGCTCATGTTGCAGACGGTCATTCTTCCGCTCATGCCGAGCGAGAGGACCGCTTCCCCACCGTATTCGGCGACGTAGCCGGTGGCTCCGGCGGCGCCGAGCTTGCGGATGATGCCAAGGATGATGTCTTTGGCCGAGACTCCCGGGGACAGCTTTCCGGTGGCTTGGATCGAGAGCGATTTGGGCTTTTTGGCGGTTCGGAGGGTCTGGGTGGCGAGGACGTGTTCGACCTCGGTTGTGCCGATACCGAAGGCGAGGGCGCCGAAGGCCCCGTGGGTGGACGTGTGGCTGTCCCCGCAGACGATCGTGAGTCCTGGCAGGGTGAGTCCGAGCTGTGGGCCGATGACGTGGACGATGCCCTGGTTGGGGTCGTTGTAGCCGAAGAGGGGGACACCGAACTCGCGGCAGTTCTTGTCGAGCGCGGCGAGCTGTTGTCCGCTGAGGGTGGAGGAGTCGATCGGGAGCCCGTCTGTGGGGACGTTGTGGTCGGCGGTGGCGAAGGTGAGGTCTGGCCTTCTGACCTTTCTGCCTGCTTGTCGGAGCCC
>CAZGER010000175.1:0-4832 GCA_964524565.1 uncultured Chthonomonas sp.
GTATGATTGCCACGGGAACATGGTCGCGACCCTGACCAAAAACACCGCCGGGACCGCCTGGTCCACCGGTAACCTCCGCGAGTACGACGCCTGGGGCACCGTCCGCAACGGCCAACAGACCGGCTCACCCGCAAACCGCCACTGCGCCAACCTCTGCCACGTCGCCGACGACGAGTCCGGCCTGACTTACATGCGCGCCCGCTACTACGAACCCACCACCGGCCGCTTCATCAGCGAGGATCCAGCACGGGATGGAAACAATTGGTACGCATTTTGTTCAAACGACCCTGCAAGTAGAGTCGATCGCGACGGTCGAGACGACGACTATTTCGGGTTTGCCCTCGGATTAGGGCTTCTCTGCCTACTGTTATCGCATATGACTCTGACTGGATTCATGACACCATGCACTCCCAAAGATATCGTTCTAGGTGCGGTTGAACTTGCGTTTGCAGCGTTTTGGTTAGGAGAGGCAGCCGGTGAAACGCAGTTTAGTGATGATCGTTTAAAGCGGTTTTTGGGGATTGCCCAGTCCTTTTTAGCACTTTTCACAGCGTATGCTTTGGTAAGTGCTCAGAGTGGGAGCAAGGAAGTTGGCTGTGCAAAAGCCGCGATCATCTTGTCAGAAGCATACGCATTAACTTGTATCGGGCTCATTATTCATGGCTACCTTGCAGATTAAGGCGATGGAACGAAAAAGGCTTGCCGGTTTCGGCGTGACCGCTATGGTTGGTGCGATTGTTGCTGCCTCATTCAAGCAAGATTCCCACAATTGGGTTTATATTTCCTGCATCGTGTTGGCCACACTCATTCTCGGTCTGCAGTACACGGAGCGACGCAGGGTATTATCGTGGGCTGGCATGTCGGTACTTTGTTTCGCTAGCATTGGCCTCTTCTCTGGCAGTGCGCTTCCGGCGCTGTTCTGCTGCGGCCTGTTTCTTGCAGTTCTTGCAGTGTGCCGTTGGGAGGCTATCTCCAAAGTTCGGTGACGTTACCCGTCAGTCACCTGACAACGTGAGAAACTCACATACAAGGAGCATGTGGGCTACTTTGGCCATGTGCCTGGGTCAGTCTGGCCTTCTGTGTTCGTGGCGCTCACATGCTCGTCTCACTTAGCAAACATTTGGGTATCAGTGCGGCATAACTGCGTAAAAAACTATTTGTTGTCGAGAGCGACAAGCAAGGCACAGTGACGCGCAACTTCGTCGGAGCTCGCGGCATCGATGTGATCCTCACAACGGGCGGGGCCTCGACTTCCACCGCCTATCCCCTGTATGATTGCCACGGGAACATGGTCGCGACCCTGACCAAAAACACCGCCGGGACCGCCTGGTCCACCGGTAACCTCCGCGAGTACGACGCCTGGGGCACCGTCCGCAACGGCCAACAGACCGGCTCACCCGCAAACCGCTACTGCGCCAACCTCGGCCACATCGCCGACGACGAGTCCGGCCTCACCTACATGCGCGCCCGCTACTACGAACCCACCACCGGCCGCTTCATCAACGAAGACCCTGCGCGTGACTCGTGGAATTGGTACGCCTATGCTAATAGTCGTCCGTCCGCCCTTAAGGACTCTACGGGACTCTTTACTTTCGGCGATGTCATGACAGGCGCTACGGACGACGTCGCCGAAAAGCTGGCTGAGCTCAGGCAAGCTGGAGCAACACTATCGTGGGCGTCTAACATGCTTCTTCGGGCAATGTCTGCATGGGCAAGACAAGCTGGCCCAGAACTTGCAGAGGCACTCTACGGCGAGTCCGTTAAACAGATGCTGATTAATGGCACAAGAATCCAACTTATAGGTGTAAGTGGAAGGATGATCGCTCTCCAATTGCAGGGCGACAATATTGTTGTCAAGACATACAACTATCTCTCAGAGCACATCGTACCAGATGTGGTTATTCCTCAGTTATTGAAGTAGTGGTCGATAGCATTCTTTTCAGGTCGAACTCCAACTCTTGCAGCATTCAATTTGAAGTAGCACTTGCAGGAGCATCCCCTCCTGCACGTTGGCCAGTCTATGTCCACTTGCTGTGTTCCCTTCCATTTGCCTTGCCCGGTTGTCCTAAGGTAATCAGAATGGAAAATGGAGACAAATTCGATATCAGTTTCGCAAAGGATCCTGAAGAAATTGCAGAACTGCTATTGTCATTGCAGGATAAGGGTGAGTTTTCCTTCTGGCACTGTGTCGCTTTGAACTATCTCGGCTCCACCGAGGTCTGTTCTGTAACCTTGACAGAAGGGAATTGCAGCAGAACTGCACACTGGTCGATAGAAGTTCAAACCGCTGATTCAGAACCGCTCATTATTGCTGATGTTCTCTCGGCTGTAGCCCTCGCTGTCAAAAAATCGGTGTAGAACGAAGTTTCTACCTGTAGGCCAGCTCCTGACGGTTGCCGCATGCGGGGCATAAGTCACTGCCTTTGGCCCTGGACCGCCCACCAGGCCACAGACACCACCGTCTTTGGCATAATTGCAGTCTAAACATGGCCAAAGGCGAAAACACCGGCAAGCCGACCACCCAGGGGGGCGCCTACGCCGCCGTCAAGATGCCGCCACCCGTCAAGGTCCGGGACATAGACTGGTTTGTCAACCAGATAAGGGACACAGCGACCAAGGCGGTCTGCAAACGTCTGTGGGTGCTCGGCGCCGGAGCCTCCGTCGAAAGCGGCATACCGGGAGCTGCATACATGGCAAGAAAGTGGTTCCAAGAGCGCCACATCTGCAAGACACCCACCGGCCCAGAGAGCGACTGCAAAGCCTGCGCCCAAAAAAACCAGCTGTCCGGAGACTTCGCCAACGACTACTTTCGGATCTACAACGACCGCTTCGAAGGCGACCGCCGAGGCGGCTACGCGGAGATCCTCGAACTTGTCGATGGCAAAGCCCCCAGCTACGGCTACCTCGTCCTCGCCGAGCTCATGCGAGTCAGCACGTCCAAAACCGCCGTCACCGTCAACTTCGACAACCTCCTGGTCGATGCCCTCCACCTCGTCACCAACCGGTCGGTCCAGGTGCTCGGACACGAAAAAGTCGCTGACTGCATCCGCTACGACTGGGGAACGCCCGTCGTCTGCAAAATCCACCGAGACCTCACCATGCAGCCCATGAACACACCCGACGAGATGGGCTCCCTCAGCGAACCGTGGATCATGGCGCTCGGCGATGTCCTCAAAGACCATTCCCCCATCTTCATCGGCTACGGCGGCAACGACCGCAGCCTCATGGGGTTCCTCGACAAATACGAAAGGGAACTCCCCGCCGCCCCGATCTGGCTCGAGTTCGACAGGGACGGCACAAAGCAGCCGGGCTCCAGCCTCGCCCCCAACGTGATCGAGTTCCTGGACCGGACCCGGGGCGTCGTCGTCCAACATCCAGGCTTCGACTATTTGTTCAAGCAGGTCCAACTGGCCGTCCTGCCTAACTTCGACCCCATCGCAGCCATCGAGGTCTACGCCAGCAGTCTTGTCGGGTCCCTGACTGCGTCGCTCCAGGAAACCGCCGAGAACGTCAACCGGGTCGAAGCCCAGTCCAAGTCCCTCAAACGAAGGCTCTCCCAGCGCAAGGTCAAGTCCCTCGATGACTTCCTGTTCCTGGCCGCCGCCGCGACCACCAGCAAAGAAAAAATCGAGATTTACGAGGAGGCCATCAGCCAGTTCGAAGGCCGAAAGGCGTTCGGGACAAGGCTCGAACGCTCACGACTCGCCAACAACCTGGGCCACGTCTACTACACCGACAAAGAGTTCGCCCGCGCCAGCGAGTGGTTCGGAAAAGCCGTCGCCTGGTGGCCCGAGTACAGCCGAGCCCATTACAACCGCGCCTGTTGCCGCACCCTTATGAACGAGCTGCAAGGCGCGTTCGAGGACCTTTCAGAGTCCATCCGCCTCGATCCGTCCAGAAAGGAAAGGGCCCGCAACGACCCAGACTTCGAGCTCATCGCCGGAACACCCACCTTCAAGCGACTGACCCAGGACTGACCCGCCCCCGGTCCCCGCCCAAGCCCCCCTAGTTGATCCGGATGTCCGCGTAAACCGGAAGGTGGTCGCTGGCCAAGGTCCCGTTCTCAACGTACTTCACCTGCCTGGCCCCAGTCACCTCGTCCTCGGTCACAGAAACCCGCCCCGGCAGCCCCCTGTAAGCCTCCACCCCAGCGAACACGTACGCCTTCGTGCCCCTGGCCCACAGGTTCGGAGAAACCAAGATCTGGTCAAAGAACCCCTGCGTGATCTTCACGTCGTCCGGAAACTTGTAGTCCCGACCCCTCAGCCTGTCGTTCTCCGCCTTGGCACCAGCCACGACAGGTGAAACCTCGCCCTCGCCAAAGTAAAGGCTGTGCAGCCCGATCGTCACATAGTCCTTGTCGGCAAGCTCCTCGGTGGCGTTGGCCAAAAGCCTGTGGTTCTTGGTGTCACCGGCCGCCTCCAGAACGTTGCCGCTCTCCAAAATGTTCGCCATCCTGTCGTTGGGAGCGTCGTTAAAGTCCCCCATCACAACCACGTTCTCGTCCCCCTTGTGCGCGATATGGCTGGCAAGCATGCCCGCCGCCATCTCTCTCTGCGGATCGGTCGCCCGCCGGCCGCCGCTCCGGCTCTTAAAGTGGTTCACGTACACCGTCAACAGCTTGCCAGAAGGCGTCTTGACAACCGCCCGGATCACGTCCCGCTTGCCAGGAAACGCGTAGTCCAGTTCCTTGCCTGTGAACACCATGTCCCACTCAACGATCTGGTACCCCTTCTTCACAATCAGCCCGGTCTCCTGGTGCTCGTCGCCATAGTCCTTGATCGCGATCGTCCACTTGTCCGCGTCAAACACCTGCTGGAGCGCAGCCTTCC
>CAZGER010000176.1:0-4813 GCA_964524565.1 uncultured Chthonomonas sp.
CGGATCTCCTTCAGCAAGTCCCGTTTACGACGGCGCACATCGGAAAGCCCTTCCGTGAACGCCTCGATCTCTGAGACCATGCCTTCGTACTGGCTGGCAAGGCACTCCCACTGGCCGCCAAGCTGGTTCTGAAGGTACCGGACCAACTCGACCGGACGCCGGAGCTCGGCAAGGTCCCGAAGGGTTTGGCGCTGGGCGTCGGAAACGACCTTCCACCGGGCGGAAAAACTCTGCGCGCTCAATTCTGGCGTGCCAAACGGCCGTCGAAGCGGCTCCGGCAGCATCAGCCAGGTGCAACAGCTGTCCATCGCGTCCCACGGATCGTATTCGACGCGCAAGATCGGGTTGAGCCGGAACCCTTTGTCCAACTCCGCCAGCTTCCTGGCCAGCTTTGCCGACCTCGGCACATACCCAGAAGCACCCTCGTGGAAGACAAAAACGAACTCCCGCGCGAGCATCGTGACGAGTGTCACCGCTTTGCCGACGACCACGACGTCCGGCCCGAACTTTTCTTCCAGCACCAAGGCCAAGTCTTCCAGCGTCTGGATCGGCTTGCGGATCGTGAAACCGACCGGATCTGGTGTCATGACGACCCCACCCTTGCTCCCGAGCCTGAGCGTGCCCCGTCCGTGGCCCGGCAGCACCAGGTCGAAGGGCACTGCCCCGGTGCCAAACCGGTCGAGCGAGTACATCTGCGACCCATGCAGGACGTCGTTGTACGCCTCGGCGGCACGCGCCCTGGTCTTGGGCTCGACAAACAGACGGAACGCGTCGAACCGTGGCAGGTGGGCGGTTCCTCTGTTGAACCTGAGTAGCTTGGAGGTCCGTGTCGTATCGATCGGCGGCAGCGACCCTACGACGAACTCGATCATGTGCGGCAGGACCTCCTCAAAAAAGTCCGCCACCGACTTCCCCGTCGTGTTCTCGTACGCCTCGCAGACCATCGCCAAGATCCGCGACTTGGCGGCGTCGGAATCGACCCTGTGCGGCCCGGAGATGAGGTCAAGGCTCTCGTCCACGGCCCACTGGAGGGCATCGAACAGGACAGCGAAGAGCCTGTCCACCTGCTTTTCAGCCGTGATGCGGTTCTCGCGGGCCATGCTCACCACACCGCGCCACCCCCATGCTTCTGTGACCTCGTCCAGAAAGCCCGGCCGTTCTCGCTCCACGCGGTGGAGCTTGCCTCCCGCCACAGCCAGCCGCTCCTTGGTCACGACGGTCTCAGACCCAAACAGGCAACTGACCTCGCCGGCCGCGCTCCACAGGTTCTTGGTCGTCGTGTCGTTGTGCGGGAGTGCGGCAAAGCCGGTGCCGTTCGGACTCTCGAACTTGGCAAAGTAGTCGGTGTCGTGGACGCCAGCCACGAACTTCCTGTCACTGCCAGAGTCGTGCAGGACCTTGGCGACGGCGCCCTTCATCGGCTCGTCCCAGAACACGGTCTGACCAAGGGCAAGCCGGGAGCGACTTTGTCAAGTTCCGCGAGTACTTCCTTGAAGATCGGACAGTCGGGCCCCATGAGCTATGAGGCTGATTGTATAACGCCCAAGTGGTCCGATGGGGTTTCTTCGTGCATGTGTTCCCGAAAGTCCTTTACGCCAAAAATGCAGGAAATTGGCGAGCCAGACCTAGTCATTTTGCCAGGAAACTCCGATGATCCATGCGGGGGCTGGCAATGTCCGGCCCGGAGCTTTGGCAGGTATGGGTGCATCCAAGGGCAAGAAGGCTGACCGTGGGGTCTCGATCAGTTTGGCGAGCGAGATCACAGGGGTCGAGATCCATACGCTCAGGTACTGGGAGAAAGAGTTCGCCGGGATCCTCGATCCCCTGCGGACAAACGGCGGACAGCGCCGGTACCGGGCAGAGGACATCCAGGCCGTGCTCGAACTGAAAATGCTCCTCCGTGACGAGATGTTCAGCATCGCCGGAGCCAGAAAAGCGATCCGTAACCGCTTGAAAAAAGCCGCCTAAGCCACTGGCGCGACGTTTTCGTCGACGTCCTCGGAAGGTTTTGCCGCAGCGATCGCCTGCATCTTGGCCTCGAACACCGCCAGGGGGCGCCCGGTCAAGCCGACCGCCTTTCCGTCCAGCAGTTCTTGGAGCGCTTGGCACTCGGCCCGCGAAAACCGGACGCTGTGCAGCATGTGTTCCTCAAACGCCTCGTAGGCAAATGGCGCGACCGCCTTGGCCGCGATCGCCATCGCCTCGGCATAGACCCGGATCTCGTATTGGGCGTGGCTGTCCATCCTGAGCCGCAGGAACCGGAACAGGTTGTGCAGATCGATCTGCCAGTACCACTCTGTGTACAGGGACAGCGGCAGGTTGGCCCGTGCGATCTCGCGGGCCAGCCCGGACTCGACCATCTGCTCGTAGTGCTTGTAAACGTGCCGCTGGTCCTCGCGCATCTCGTCGATGATCCGTTCCGCCTGGGACCGCTCAAGCTGTTCGTCGGACCTGGCCTGCTTGTTGTCGTCGCTCTGGTAGCGCATCTGCTCGGCCGACGGGACATAGAACTCGTCCTTCATGACCGAGTACCGGCCGCTGATCTCGTTGAGCCGCGCTGTCCTGTGCCGGACCCACTGCCGGGCGACGAAGATCGGCATTTTGCAGTGGAATGTCAAAACGACCTGCTCAAGCGGGCTCGTGTGCTCGTTCCGAACCAGGTAGTGGATCAGGCCCCGGTCCTGCCGAAACGACTTGGTCCCCTCGCCATAGCTAACCCGCGCCGCCTGCACGATCCGCTGGTCGCCGCCCATGTAGTCCACGAGCCGCACGAAGCCATTGTCGAGGACCTTGATCTCTTTCTCGAGCAAATCTTCGGCTTCTTGAACGATGACGCGGGCCATGCCTCATTCTGGCACTTGCCCCAAACCGCCCTGAGACGCACGGAAGAACTGCCGAAAATACTCGGTGGGCATGAACCTGGGGACGAAGATCACAGCGATCGTCTTTGCCGTCCTGCTTCTGGGATGTTGCAGCGGCACTGTGATGATGCTGCAACCGGTTTCCAAGACGGTCGATTCGACCGAGGCGGAGGCCAAGCGGTACGGCGACAACTACTCGTTCGAGATCCTCAAGGACTGGAGCGGGAAGCGGCTTTCCAGCTTGGCAACCCCCAAGTACGCCTCAGCTTTCGCTGTGGGAGACTTTGAGAAGACGCTCCTTGCCAACAAGAAGGCACTCGGCGCGTACGAGTCCGGAGTCGGTAAGGCGCAATTGCGGAAAGCCCAGGTCGAAAACGGAAAGGCCAGGACGCTCAGCGTTGCCTACGTCAACAGGGCCAAGTTCAAAAACGGCCCGGCCAGCGTCAAGATGACTCTCGTCCGGTCGAGCGGCAAATGGTCGATCGATGACTTCTCGATCGAACCGGAATAGGGCTCCTCGCCCTTACCTGGCGGTCTGAAAGACAAAGTTCTCGATGATCTTCATCCCGAACTCGGACTTGATCGACTCGGGGTGGAACTGGACACCCTCGACCAGCCGGGTCTTGTGCCGGATCCCCATCAGTTCGCCGTCGTCCAACGATCTTGCCGTGGCGATGTACTCGCTCGGCAGGCTTGCCTCGTCCACGACGAGCGAGTGGTACCGAACCACCTTGACCGGGTTTTCGACCCCCGCAAACAGGCCCATCCCGTCGTGCTCTACCTCGCTGATCTTGCCGTGCATGATCGACTTCGCTCGGCGGACTGTCCCGCCGCCGACCTCGCCCATCGTCTGCATCCCCAGGCAGACGCCGAACACTGGGATCCCGTCGAGAGGACCTGGACGGCCGATCGCAGCGCAAACATCTCGGCAAACGCCTGCCGACCCCGGGTCACCAGGCCCTGGCGAGAGCATGATCCCGGCCGGCGCAATCTCCACGATCTCCTCCATCGACACCTTGTCGTTCCTAAGGACTGTCGTTTCCGCCCCGCACTGGGCCAGATACTGGACCAGGTTGTAGGTGAAGCTATCGTAGTTGTCGATCACCAGGATCACGACTATATTTTGAACCCAGCCGAGGACATCTGGTGCCAAACGGCTTGCACGAGCCCGTCTTTCGTCGCGCCGCCAGCCAGGAGCTCCCGCAACGGCTTGGCCCCGTTTCGCTTGGCAAGACGCTTTCCGTCCGGGCCGGTCATGAGCGGGTGGTGCCAGTACTCCGGGGCCGGTAACCCGAGCGATGTCTGCAGCAGCCGGTGGACATGGGTCGATGGCAAGAAGTCGATTCCCCTGGAGACCAACTCGATCTCCTGGTGGGCGTCGTCCACCACGACAGCCAGGTGGTAACTCGTCGGAGTGTCCTTTCGGGCAAGGACCACGTCGCCCAAGAGTTCAGGATCGACCGCCACCACCCCAGCCGACCTATCGTGCCATGTCAGGTGGCCTGCTCGCCCCGCCGCCTTGCGCGAATCAAAACGCCAGGCATAAGGCGTGCCGGCCTTTTCCAACTCGTCCCCGCGGCTCTCCGGCATGCCGCGGCACGTCCCTGGGTAGACGGGCTGCTCCCCTTTGTGCGGCGCGCCGCCGATCGCCGCCACCTCTGCCGTGATCTCCCGGCGGGTGCAAAAGCAGCGGTAGACAAGGCCCGCCTCCTTGAGTCTGGCAAGGCAATACGCGTACTCATCGAAACGCGTCGACTGGCAAAGGACTGGCAGCGGCCAGGACAGGTCGAACGCCGCAAGGTCTTCGTAGATCGCGTCTGTGTACTCTTGCCTTGACCGTGCCAGGTCGATGTCCTCGATCCGCAAGAGCATGTCCGAACGACCCTTGGCGCGGAACGTCCAAAGGGCGGAAAACAAGTGCCCCAAATGGAGGAATCCTGTGGGGCTTGGGG
>CAZGER010000177.1:0-4802 GCA_964524565.1 uncultured Chthonomonas sp.
GCTAAGAACGGGTTTTGCCACGCCATCCTAGCCGACGGCAGGTGCGTGGGAAGCAGCACCCTGTTCGACATCCGCGCCAAGGACAGGGGCCTGGAGATCGGCTACACGCACTACGCCCCGCACGTGCGAGGCACCCGAGTGAACCCGCTCGCCAAGGGACTGTTCTTTGAGAGCCTGATCGAGCGCCAGCTGGCGAACCGGGTCCAGCTCAAGACGGACTCGCGGAACATCGCCAGCCAAAAGGCGATGGCAAAGCTAGGTCTGGTTCGCGAGGGTGTCCTCCGCCGGGTTGTCGTCATGCCGGACGGGCACGTACGGGACACGGTCTACTTCAGCCTTGTTCCAGAAGACTGGCCCAGCGTCCGGGAAACGGTCGGGCAGGTCGCGGAAGGGAAGAGGCCTTGGCCCTGACCGGGACTACCTTGGTGTCGGGGTAGCATTTTCGGTTCGTGGGCTGTTAGCTCAGTTGGCAGAGCAGCTGACTCTTAATCAGCGGGTCACAGGTTCGAGCCCTGTACAGCCCACCACGACCAACCCCCCCCCCCCTTCCCCCAGCGCATTCTGCGACAGCGCCATCGCCCATCGGTGATAGAATGTGGCCGAATGTCGACGGGGAACAGGCACAGGATCATCGGGGCTCTGGACACTGGCAGCAAAGAGGAGGCGCTGGCCACTGTCCGCGCGATGGCTCCTTACTGCGGGGCGTTCAAGATCGGCCACGCCCTCACCATGCCCCACGGGCTGGACGTCGTCGATGAACTCATGAAGGCAGGCGCCGAGCGGATCTTCCTCGACCTCAAGTTTCACGACATCCCCAACAGCGTCGCGATCGCTGTCCGCGAGGCAGCCAGGCACGGTGTCTGGATGCTCACGCTCCACCTCAGCGGCGGACGGGCGATGGTGACGGCCGCGGTCGAAGAGGCCCGTTCCTTCGGGGCTGGCGCACGGCCGCTATTGGTCGGCGTCTCCGTCCTGACATCGCTCGAACAACGCGACCTCGATGTGGACCTTGGCATCAACCGGTCGATCGAGGACCACATGGTTGCCCTGAGTGAAATGGGGATCGAGTGCGGGCTCGACGGCGTTGTCTGCAGTGTGCAAGAGGCGGCAGCGCTCAGGGCCAGGCTGCCTAGGGCGATCCTCGTCACACCAGGCATCAGGACGCACGATGGCGAGTTCCATGACCAGGAGCGCGTGGGCGACGGCACGGACGCGATCGAAGCCGGCGCAGACTATCTGGTCGTCGGTCGGGCGCTCATGGGCTCGGGCGACCCAGAATCTGCCCTTGCCGGTCTGAGACTGGTTTGACCGGCTTCCAAGAAGCGCTCGTGCGCTGGTTCGAGCTCAATAAGCGCGACCTCCCCTGGAGGCGCAACGCAGACCCCTACCCAGTCTGGGTGAGCGAAGTGATGCTCCAGCAGACCACGGTCGCCGCGGTCGTGCCTTTCTACGAGCGCTGGATGGAGAGGTGCCCATGCGTTGAAGACCTCGCAAACGCCCAGATCGACGATGTCCTTGCCTACTGGCAAGGGCTCGGATACTACCGCCGGGCCAGAATGCTGCACGAAGGCGCAAAAACGGTGGTGGCACAGGGCTGGCCCGTTTCGGTGAAGGAATGGCGGGCCCTGCCAGGGATCGGAGCGTACACCGCGGCTGCGGTCGGCTCCATTGCCCAGGGCCTGGCGGCTGCCGTCGTCGACGGGAACGTGGAGCGGGTCTACGCACGGCTGACGTGCGACGGCGCCACAGGCACAGCGCTCAAAGGCAGGGCCCAAGCTTGGGCCGATGACGTGCTTGTAGCCGATGATCCTGGCTTGTGGAACCAGGCGGTCATGGATCTGGGAGCGATTGTCTGCACACCTGCGCAGCCAAAGTGCGGTTCGTGTCCTGTGGCCGAATGGTGCCGTGCAAAGTCCTCTGACCAGGTTGCCTCATTCCCCTCGGCCAAGCCCAAAAAGGAGTGGGTCGAGCTCGCCGCCAAGGTCTGGGTGCCAGTCAACAGCGGCAAGGTGGGCATCCGTCGCGTTCCGCAAGGCAGATGGTGGGAGGGCATGTGGGAGTTCCCGCGCGAGGAAGACACCGCCACGCTCGATCGAATGTTCCCAGGCGGCCTCAGCACCCCGATCGGGTCAGTAAAACACGTTGTCACGCGACACCGCATCACAGTGGAAGTCAGCCAGGTCGACCTGGAAGCACCGGTCGCCGCGCTTAAATGGGTCGATCCCGCCGAGGTGGGTGCCTACGCGATGCCTTCGGTCTACCGGAAGATCCTGGCTATGGCCCGGATCTGACATTGTCGGCCGTCGGAAGGACGATCTTGCCCTGTGAAACGCCTTCCAAGATCAGGAAAGTGAGCGTGGTGAAGCTCAAGCTGACGAGGGCGATCTGGACCGTGACGCGCAGGGCGGTCAGCCCGATCCTCCGAGCAAACCGTTCTTGGGCGATCGCGCGGTGCCGGACAGTCTCGCGGTACCTGGGAGGAACGAGCCTCATCGAGACAGCCTGCAGACGCCGGGAGAGGGGTCGGCGGATCGTCCACAGCATCAGACCCCAGATCCGTCTGGCGATGGCGTCGCTCACCCCATCGGCAGAGTCCTGTCCGGCAGGCAGACCGAGCCGTCCTCGTTCTGGAAGGCGACGACCAAGTCCGGGCACGGGTTGAGCCCGCGCACGATCTTGGCAAGGACCGTCACTGTGCCAGATGTCTGGAACTGCGCGTGGTTCCTGCCCGCTGGCCTGTGAACGACGTCGGTATGGTCGTGGTAACTGACCACAAGTGCGCCATCTATCCACAGCTTTAGACCCGTCCCGATGCTCCCCATGACTGTGTACGCTCCTGCGGGCAAGGAGAATGTCGTGAAAAGGTACACCGTTCCTGGCCCGCCCTTGAACAGCGGTTCCACATGGATCACAGGCCCGGACACCGACATCGGTGTCCAGGTGAACCCGATTCCGCTCCGCCCGCTAAACGGCTGGCCAGCCTGCTGGCCCCGCTCTGGCGCAAACACGGAGTCGTAGCCTGTGCCCTCGATGTTCTCGAACGGCCCGGCCGTCATCCACACGAAGGGCCGCGGAACCACGATCTCGACCTCGGCCCCGTTGACGCTCAGCGTCAGGTCCAGGCCGCTTTCTGAGTCCAGGTCCGGCTCGTAAACAGCGGGGAAGAGGCGTTCTCCACCAGGTGAGAGCGCGGTCGTGGCGACCCGTGTGGCCAGCTTCCCACCTGGACACCTGAGCTTCAGGTCGAACTCCTTCATCTTGTCACCGGGGTTTTTGACCCCGATCTGCAAACGGATCGGAGCGGTCTTTGTCGCGACGAGCCCATCGACAAAGGTCGTTGTGACGAGTGCCCCCTTTGCCAGGGAAGTCGTCGCGAGCCCGGCGGACTCGATGGTCTGCCATGTCGAAGCCTGGACAGCCGGAACCGCCAAACCAGGCTCAGGTTCGGGATCTGCCGCTTCTGGGGTGTCTCCCGCCGCGCTCTCGAGCACTACCTCGTCCGAGGTCTGCCCCGGGGGCAAGGTCACCGGTGGCGGCGGAATCAGGGCCATAAACTCCGCAATTGTCGCCGGGGGCTCCAGATACCGCGTTGCGTTGGCGGACACGTACCGATCGCCGAGTGGGGCTGTCCAGTCGTCGTGCAGGTCCCCGAACGCGGCAGAAGCAAGGGTCGCCGCGCTCGCAGCCGCGTGTCCTGCCGCCCCACCGCAGCCCGCAGCAACCAGGGCCGCCTTGCCGGGGTCGCCCCCCGAATGGGCGATCCCCAACAAAGCCCATGCCCCGGTCAGAACGGCATGCTCTGGATCGCGCAGCGCAAGGGCTTCTGGTAGGCCGCGCCTCAGCTCGCGGGGCCCCTCTGGGTTGCCGACAGACTTCGCGATCAGGATGCCCGCCTTAGTGAGCAGAGACCTTTTAGGAAGTGCAGACAGCACGTTCTGGACGACCGTCTGGGGATCGTCCCCGAGCTTCGTCTTGGCCAGAGCGACGGCGAACGCCGTTGGAATCCACGCCCCTTCGTCCGCATGGTCGAGGGAGGCATCGTAGAAGGCGTACCTGGCGGCAAGGTCGGGATCGCCTTGGCACACGATGCCCCAGTACAAGGCTCGGGTCATCGCGGACGAACAGGCAGCAAGGGGGTTGTCCAGCCTGCCAGAAGCGGGCGACCCGAGCCCCCGCGCCAGATTGATCCACCCGTACTGAGAATCCTCCTCGTTCAGACGCAAGTGCCTTTTGGCGGTCGTGCCCAGCGTTTCAGGCGGAAGACCCTTGCTCCAGTGCTTGTGCCACGCGCACCAGGCATCGAAAGGCTCGCCGGGCGACATCTGCCGCGGGATCGGCTCGTACCCCGAGACCCGAACGAAGTCCTCCCGGCCGTTGCGGACCCCGCCAAGGGTCCAACCAACAAGCGTGGCAAGGACAACGCGGGAAGACGATGGCACCATAGTTCCTTTCATTTTGTATCGCTGGCGTGTTGTGCCTGTAGAATCTGGCTGTGCAAAGGCTCGACACGGAGGTTTTTAGGCACATCAACGGATGGCCCGAAGCGCTGAGCCCTGTCTTTACTTTCTTCAGCGAAGGCAACAAGAACCCGCTCGTGATAGCGCTCCTCGCTGTCCTCGTCGCCTATCTTTGCTGGAACAAGAACACCAGAATGGCAACTTTGCTCGCCCTCTTGGCCGTCGCGCTCGCCAATGAGACCTGCGACATGCTCAAGGCATGGCTCCAGGATCCCCGGCCGTGCAACGAGCTGGCCAATGTTCATTTGCGGGTCAAGCGTCTCACGTCCTACGGCACCGCTTCTT
>CAZGER010000178.1:0-1953 GCA_964524565.1 uncultured Chthonomonas sp.
GAGCGAGAACCTGTTCACGGCGGAGTTCTACGCAGACTGTGCTAGGGTCCTTGCGCCGGGCGGGATCGTCGTCACGCAGGCCGACAACCCAGTGTTTTGCCCCTACTCCTCCGAGCCTCTCCTCTCGGCGTTTCGGCAGGCGTTTGGCACGTGCGGGATGTACTGGGCGCTTGTGGCTTCGTTCGGTGGGTACTCCGCCTATGTTTGGGGCTCGGGTGAGAGTGTCCTGCCAGCCGCGTTCGTGCCGGGGGACGGGCACAGGTACCTTTCGAAACTCACCTACGATCTAGCGTTTTCTCCTGTCCCCTTTTTATAACCAGGTTATGGGCTGATCCGTCCGAATTGCTAGGAGTCCGCCGTGCCACGCATGGAAAAGCATGGCGAGGAACTCTATGCGGTTCATTGCCTCGATTGCTTTTCTTTGTGCCCTCGGCGCAGCCTACGCGGCACCTGGGTCGAACGGTCTCCCACCGGAGGTCCACCCTTCCTTTGCCGCCGCCCTCGACAAGGCCGATGCTGCCATCGCCAAGCGCGACTTCCAGTACGCCCTGGCCCTGTGCCACGGAATTTTGTACTCCAACGGGATCAAAATCCAGCTGGCCGAGCCCACCCTGGGCAACCAGAAGAACGACATGTACAGGGCGACGCAGTCTGCCATCAAGGCGTGGGAGTCCGCGCTGGGGCGGGACTGCCCGCTCAAGCTGGTGGCCGCCACCCCCGCAGATGTCAAGGTCCAGATCGTCGAGAGGATCCCGGAGGCTGGCGACGACGCCCTTGGACTGATCCAGATGAGGCACCAGTACCGCTGGACCAGGTCGGACTACTCTGTCACCACGACGGCGACCGTCCACGTCCAGCGCTCTTATGACGGTGCTGCCATGAGCAGCGGCGAGTACACGGAGATCGTTTGCCACGAGCTGGGCCACCTTCTGGGCCTTGCTGACGTGGACCAGAGGGGTCTTTTGATGGGGCCGATGGTGATCGGTAAGGTGATCCTTGCGCCCGCGCCGTACGAGGCACAGGTCGTGCAGACCCTGCGGAGCAAGGCCCGTGCAAAGGTCGCGGAGATCGAGCGCATGAAGGCCAGCGTGCCGGTGAGCCTGCTCGACGTTTGTGACGTCCGTACGAAACTCCAGCATCTCCAACAGGGATGTTAGGGCCGGTTCTGCGGAAAATCCTTTTAGAAGTGAACGGAGAAACTTCCTATGGTCAACGCATCTACCTTTACAATGGTGTCTACGTTGGCCGGCCTGCAAAGGATCGAAGCCAAGATCCAGCGAGCATTGAACGAAGCTGGGTCGGTGATCCCTGGACCGGCCACCGATGAAGGACGCGACAAGAACGCGAAGATAATGGACGACGCTGAGCGCCACATGGTCCGTGCCCAGAGTGTGATGGGCAACCTGGACATGTTGGCCTGAGCAAAGCGCCGCGTCGCCATCGCGACTTCCGCCCTGGTCATGGGTCGGGAGGCGCGCCAGTGGAACAAACCATACGGGACATGAACAACATCGCAAGCGCACTTTCCACCGCCCAGGCGGCCATGCAGGACGCCCAGTCCCGCGCCGCCGAGGCCGCGATGGCCATTTCTGACCCTGAGAGCGGCGGGTTCGACGTATCTGCCCACCTCGATCTCAAGCAGGCGCAGTTGCAGCTTGCGGCGAACGCTGTCGTCGTCCGCTCCCTGGACGAGTCCCTCGGCAACATCCTGGACATCCTTTCGTAAGGGTCGCAGGGTCGGTATCCTGAAAGGATGACCGCGAACACGGGAAACCGGATCCAGGACTTTGCCTCGTTGCTGGGCCAATTCGAGGTGTCGGCCTACTTTGCCCACGACCCGGTGACGATCGGTTACCTCACCGGCTTCTTTGAGGGCGCAGGGGAGCGGTTCATGGTGTTCGCCGTGAACCAAAGCGGTCAAAGCAGACTCATCTGCCCGGCGCTGTCCGTCAA
>CAZGER010000178.1:1963-4797 GCA_964524565.1 uncultured Chthonomonas sp.
ACCAGGCGACAAGGGCCGGGATCACTGACATCCGCGCGCTGATGGACGGCGAGGACCCGGGCGGCCCACTGCTCTCGCTGGTCAAGGACCTGGGTGTCCGGGCGACCGTCGCGGTGGACGACACGATGCCGGCATCGCAACTGCTTTTGCTGCAGACCTTGATGCCGGACGTCCGGTTTGTGGCCGGTTCACCTATCGCGGCGCGGATGATGCGGTTCAAGCAACAGGGCGAGCTCGATTCGCTTTTCCGCACCGGCGGAATCGCCGACAAAGCCTACGAGGGCGTCGTCGGGTCCATCCAGTCGGGACAGTCCGAGGAGGCGGTCGCGATGAAACTGAGCGACCTGATGGCGGGGCTCGGCGGACGGCCGTCGTTCGGGATCGTTGCGGCTGGCGCGAACGGGGCCGAGCCGCACCATCACACCGATGCCACAAAGATCCAGCCGGGCGACGTCCTGATCATGGACTTTGGGTGTACCGTGGACGGCTACTTTAGCGACATCACCCGGACGGTGGCCGTCGGGAGCGCACCGGCCAAGGCGTTCGACGTCTATCGGGTGGTCCACGCCGCCCACATGGCGGCCCGGACTGCGATCAAGCCTGGTGTGACCGCCGGATCCATCGACGCTGCTGCACGGGGCGTGATCGAGGCGGCAGGATACGGCGAGTTCTTTACCCACCGAACCGGACACGGCCTTGGCCTCAAAATCCACGAGGAGCCGTACATCATGCCGGGGAGCGAGGTCGTGCTGGAGGTCGGGGACTGTTTTTCGATCGAACCGGGGATCTACCTGCCGGGCGAGTTTGGCGTGAGGATCGAGAACATCGTGACGGTCACGGAGACCGGGCACGCCTCGTTCAACGCGGACCCTCCGGCTGAGTTGCCGGTCGTCTAGGGTGATGTGAGGCCAGCTGGGCCCCTCGTCACCAGCCGAAGGAATGGTCCGGCGCTGGGTTGTTCGAGACGTTCTGGAGCGTCTGCGTCGCCACGTTTTGAACGTACACGTCCTGCTGGGCGCCAGGCGTGAAGGCCGTGAACCCCAATTGGCTGCCGGTTGAGTTGAAGGCAGGGTCGTTCTCGGCATAGGGCGTGTTCGTGAGCCTCAGGACATGGCCGCCGGTGAGGTCCATCGTGTAGATCTCGTTGTTTCCGTCGCGCGACGAGACGAACACGATGCGTAGACCCAGATGGTCGAAGGACGGGTCGATGTCGTTCGCCGGGTCGGAGGTGAGCCTGGTTTGACCTGTCCCGTCGGCGTTCATGATGTAGATCTCGTTGTTGCCGTCCCGGTCCGATGTGAAAACAACCTTCGTCCCGTCCGGGCTGAACTTGGGCTCAGTGTCGTTGAACGAATTGTTCGTCAGACGCATAAGCCCCGTCCCGTCCAGGCTCATTGTGTAGACCTCGTAGTTGAAGTCCCTTGTGGACACAAAGACCAGCCGGTCGCCGGTCGGCCCCAGGTCGGGCCACAGGTCGTGGGCCGGGTTGTTCGTGACCCTTGTCTGGCCCGTACCGTCGGCGTTCATCACGTAGATCTCGTCGTTGCCGTCGCGGAACGACGAAAAGGCGATCCGCGTCCCATCGGGGCTCAGGGTCGGCGTTTGGTCGGTGCCAGCAGCAAAGGTCAAGCGGAGCAGGCCGGTCCCGTTCGAAAGGGCGGTGTACACCTCTAAGTCGGCGGCGTCGCGCTCAGACACGAAAACGATGCGGGACGGGGGCGGGGGCAGGACGCCTCCGCCAGAGCCTCCGCACCCGAGGACCACCACGGTCGGGACAAGCAGGAACCAGGCTGTTCGGCGACGTTCCATTTGTCCAAATGATGGCACCGATCTTCGGTGGTCCGCGCTCGGGCAGGGGTCAAGAGGGAGTCGGACCTCGCCACGATTTTCTTGTGGGACCGATCCAGAGAACGAAGCTTGCAGGAAGGCTAGTTCTTGAGGGCTTCGGCGCCGCCGACGATCTCCAAGATCTCCTTGGTGATCGAGGCCTGCCGGACGCGGTTGGCGGTCAGCGTCAGTTCACCGATCATCTTGCCAGCGTTGTCGGTCGCGTTCGACATGGCGGTCATCCTGGCGCCGTGCTCACTCGCCGCAGACTCCAGCATCGCCTGGAACGTGACCGTGAGCAGGTACTTGGGCAACAGGTAGCCAAGGAGTTCGTCGGGCTCTGGCTCGAACCCGTACGACTTGCTGCGGTGGGAGTCGCCACCGTCGTTGGACGCGGGCGGTTCGATCGGGAGCATCTGCACGATCTGTGGCTCTTGGCGGATCGGCGAATAGAACTTGCTGTAGCACAGGTAAACGGCGTCCACCTCGCCGTTCACGAACATCTGGTTGAGTTTGTCCGTGAGGGCGACGGCGTCATCGATGCCGGCCCCGGCGGTCGGGACACTCACAAAATGGAGCATCTCGTACCCGCGCTTGCTGAAGAACTGGTTGCCCTTCCTTCCGACGGCGATGATCCCTGTCTCGCTGGACTGGTCTTTCACCCAGTTTTGTGCAGCCCTGATAAGTGCAGAGTTGAACGAACCAGCGAGCCCACGGTCTGAGGTGATCAGGACGATCGCAGCCTTTTTCACCGGTCGCTTCTGCAGCAGTGGGTGGTTCGGCAAGTCGCCGGCTCCCCCGACACTCTGGACGAACTCCCTCATTTTCTCAGAGTAAGGGCGTGCCTCTTCGACCCGGTTTTTGGCTTTGGTCAGGCGTGCGGCGGCCACCAGCTTCATCGCCCGTGTGATGGACTGGGTGCTTTTAGCCGCCTTGATTCTCTGCCGGATCTGTTTGAGGGTTGCCATTCTTGGTTAGCTGATGCCGTTTGCCGACTTAAAGGCGTC
>CAZGER010000179.1:0-2155 GCA_964524565.1 uncultured Chthonomonas sp.
GTGGCAAAACCCGATCTTAGCCAGCGTGCCGAGGAACTCCTGATAGGCCTCCCTCGTCCAGTCGTGGGGAACCGAGGTGAACCAGCGGAACGTTTCCGGGTCGGATTCCAGGCCGGACCACAGCTCGTCAGCGAGCCGTTCGTCCATCGGGCATATTGTGATCCCACTGCCTTGCAGGTGAAGGTGGCCTTCCACAAACGGACCGTTCATTGGTCGTATCCGGGGCTTTTTTTGCACAGGGGGACGAAATCGCACCTCTCGCACAGAGGTTTGCGCTGGGGACTGTGCCCCTCCCAGTCCAAATCAAGGATCACCGTGCCGAGCCTGGTGATGTCCGCCAGGAACTCGGCAGACTCTTCTGCCGTCAGCCGGGCAGTCGCCCTTTTGCCAGAACGGAGTGCAATGATGCTCGATACGATCTGGCGGTCCGGGAACAAACCCTCCATGATCACCTGGTAGCAGTTCATCGCCAGGTCGTGCTTGACGTCCTCCTCGCTGACTTCGAGCCGCCCTGACTTGTAGTCGATCACCTCCAGCGTGCCGTCTTCGTGCTCGTCCACCCTGTCCACCCGTCCGATCAGGGCGAAGGGGCCAAGATCGCGCCGGACAAGCTTTTCGACGTACATCGTCTGGGCGGTCACGACCTCTTTCTCCCTGCGCTCGACGTAAGACTCGACGATGGCCTTGCCTTCGGCCATCGCCTGCATCATCTCGTCCTGGCTGGAATAGCCTGCGTCGATCCAGCTTTCCTCAAGGGCCGATACGGCTTCGCCGACGGTCGTCACGCCGGTGTCCTTTGAATCGTGGAACCGCTGCAGGACGGCGTGGAGCGTCGTACCGAACGAGTAGTACGACTTCGACTTGACATACCATCGTCCGCGTTGGTCCACGTACGTCCAAAAGTACTTGGTCGGGCACGCTAGGTATGTCGTGATCTTGGTCGGACTCAGGGTCGGTTGCCTTCCCATCCTAAACCCCGTCTAGAGGGAGACGCCGAGAATGTCGAGGATCCTCTGCAGGTCGTCGTCGGAGTAGAACTCCAGAGTCACTTTGCCGCCTGAGCGCTCTCGATGGAGGGTCACCTTGGAACCAAAGTACTCGCTCAGACCTCGCTCCAGGCTCGCCCATTCCGGGTTGGTCTGCTGGTGCTTTCGCCTTTGCGCCATCGACCGGCCCGCTTCTCCGCTCGCCGACCTTGCCAGTCTTTCCGTTTCGCGGACGCTCAAACCGTCCCGCAGGACCCTCTCGAACAACTGCGCCTGGCGCACGGGAGAGTCCAGCATGAGCAGGGCCCGGGCGTGACCCTCGCTCAGGGCGCCTTCCATGACTGCCTTCTGCAGCGCGGCGGGCAGCTTGAGCAGCCTGAGGGTGTTGCTCACCGCGACACGGGACTTACCCACCCTGCCAGCAACCTCCTCGTGGCTCAGGGAGAACTCCTCGCACAGCTTGTTGTACGCGATCGCGCACTCCATCGCAGAAATGTCCTCACGTTGGACGTTCTCGATCAGGGCGATCTCCAGGGCGGCTTGGGCAGACGCCGATCGAACGACCACCGGAACCTCAGAGAGTCCGGCCAGCTTGCACGCTCGCAAGCGCCTTTCACCGGCGATGAGCTCGTACCGGTCTTCGCCCACGGGCCGCACGATCAACGGCTGCAAGACGCCAAACTCACGGATCGAGGCGGCCAGTTCCGCCAGCGTCGAGTCGTCGAACTGCATGCGTGGCTGGCGCGAGTTCGGGACGATCGAACCGACCGGCAGGGTCGAAACCGCCGAGGACTCTTCCGCCTGCTCTCCCAAGAGTTGGGAAAGGCCCTTGCCTAGCGCACGACGCACGGCTCACCCTCCAGTTCCTTGACAAACTCGACGTACGCCTGTGACCCCTTGCAGTCTGGGAACAGCACAACCGCGGGCTCCCCGAAGCCTGGGGCCTCACCCAGCCGCACGTTTCTGGGAATCCAGGAAGTGGCGACCTTGTCGCCAAAGTAGCCGGCGACGTCATCGGTCACCTGCTGGCTCAACCGGTTGCGTTGGTCGACCATCGTCAACAAAACCTTGCCGATCTTCAGGTTGGGATTGATCCGTTTGCGCACAATGTCGACTGTCTTCATCAGGTGGCTCAGCCCTTCCAGGGCGTAAAACTCGCTCTGCAACGG
>CAZGER010000179.1:2165-4768 GCA_964524565.1 uncultured Chthonomonas sp.
GTCCGGCACCGGCGTCGCTTCCAGCGTCTTCTGCTCGTCGCAGGCGGCGAGGATGTTCACTGTGAGGAGGCCAAGCGAGGGCGGCGCGTCGATCACGATCCAATCGTAGCGGTCCCTCGCTGGTTCGATCGCGTCCCTCAAGATCATCTCCTTGCCGACGGCGGTCATCAGCACAGGCTCGGCCCCTGCAAGGTCGAGCGTGGCTGGCACCAGGTCGAGCCCGGCGACACGAGTCGGGACGGTGTAGCGCTCCAGGGCGCGAGTGTTGTCGGCCGCCTCACCCACAACCTCGGAAACGACATCGAAAAGTGTTCCAGGGATCTTGGTCTTGTCGACACCGACGCCGGTCGTTGCGTTGCCCTGGGGGTCTGCGTCGATCAGCAGGACGCGCTTGCCTTTCAGGGCTAGTTGCGCCGCGACGTTGACCGCGGTCGTGGTCTTTCCGACCCCGCCCTTCTGATTCACGATCCCGACGACTGGCACCTCCAGATTATGCTTGTTGGTCCGGCTCCCGGACGGGCCGACTTTCCACGACCTCTGTGAAAAAGTCTGTTCAGACGCAAAGAAGGCCGGACCGTTCGGTCCAGCCTTCGTCACGTCCAGTCGTCTGGCTAGCTTTGGAGCAGCCTGAGGATGCTCTGGGGCGCCTGGCTTGCCTGTGCGAGCACAGCCATACCGGACTGCTTGAGGATGTTCAACTTGGTGTAGTCGGTCATTTCAAGGGCCATGTCTGCGTCGCGGATCGTGCTGTCCGACGCCGCCAGGTTCTCTTCGGCGACCCCCAGCGACCTGATGTTCGAGTCCAAGAAGTTCTGCTGGAACGAACCCAGGTTCCCACGCAAGGACGCAAGTTGCTGGATCGCGTTGTCGATGATCTGGATCGCCTCCGTCGCCCCGGTTTGGGTGGTGACGTCGATGGTGTTGATGTTCTTCCCGGAAAACACGGCGGTGCCAAGGTCGCGGGCGAACACGCTGGGCAGACCGAACGATGCGAACTGGTTAGCGTTCGCCCCGATCTGGAACCGGACCGCGCCAACGGTGATCGAGCCGATGTTCGTCGGAGCGGCCATGCCTGCGTTTCCAGCAGGAGTCAGAACAAGCCTGTTGCCGGAAGGCGAGGTGAGCGTGAGACCGTCCACACCAGGGCCCTGGCCACCGGTGAAAGTCTCAGTCGCTGTGGCCGGCGTCGGTTCGACCGGCACAGTCATGGTGAAAACGCCGTTGACGCCGACCGCAGGGTTGGCGTTCGCGCCGCCGTTCAAGACCGTCAAGGTCTCCGTGTACTGGATCGGGAACTTGGAACCGTATTTGGTCGAGGTGAGCGTGACGCCCGTACCGGCAGACCACGTCGACAAGACACCTGTCTCAGAAGAGCGCAGGTTGATCTTGGTGATGAACGAGCTGATCGTTTCGCCGCTCTCAACCGTGAACGCAACGCCGTTGATCGCAACGACCGCACCGGCCGGTGCGACGGGTGACGACCCGTTCGCAAAGGTCTGTGACAGGGCGCCGGTCGTCGTTTGGGTCGCCTGGGTCACCTTCTGGACGGTGATCGACCCGCTGCGGACCGCCTCACCGTTGAAAGAGCTGCCGATGTAGGCGCTCGAGACCGAGTTCGTCGTCACGACATTGGTGACAGTGCCGGACGCACCGTTCAAAAGCTGTTTGCTGCCCCAGGTCGTCTGCTCGGCGATCCTGTCCAGGGATGAAACGACGTTCCTGATCTGGGTCTGGTTCGCCTGGAGAGTGTTCGCGTCCACGACAGCCGTGTTGGCAGAACTGACCGCAAGCGCCCGGATGCTGAGCAGCAGCCGCCCGACCTCGTCCAGGGCACCCTCGGCGGTCTTCGTCATGTTGATCGCGTCTTGAGAGTTCCTGATCGCTTGCTGGACGCCCTTGATCTGGCTCCGCAGCCCTTCGCTGATGATCATCCCACTAGGGTCGTCACCGGCCGAGTTGATGCGCAGTCCCGTGCTCAGACGGGTGATCGATCCCTGCAGCATGCTCTCAGTGACGCCAAGGTGGCGCATGGCCGTCATGGCTGGTACGTTCGTGTTGATTCTTAGGCTCACGGTTTGCTCCGTCTCTGAGGAAAAGACACAATCCTAGTGCTTTTACTAGGTTGATTCTTGGGTGAATGTGGAACATTCCTCACCCGTTTCAAAAATTTGCTCCCCTAAAGCTGGACGCTAGACCTTGCGAGGTCCTCGAGTTCTTCCCCTAGAAAACCTGCCAGAAGAGCCCGGTCCATCTGTCCGGCACCTTGGACCAGCGCTGGCTGGAGGAACACATACCGGGGATCGACAAGCGGCGGGGCGACAGGAACGCTCGCTTGCACCAGGACGGCGTCCTCGCCGACTTTCAGGGCGCACCCACACACCTTCCTGCCAGTCTGGGGGTCAACTATGTCGTTGGGGCTGACGTGGGCGAAGCAGTCTCCGACGCTCCCGGCCGAACGCACGAACAAAGTCTCTTCAGCCAGCGAGGCGGCGTATTCGAGGCACGCGAAGATGTCCTCGCGCGTGATCGACGGGTACGCTCGCAGCAGGTCGTCCGCGGTATCACCGTTGGCGAACATCCGCACGACCTGATGGACCGGAATC
>CAZGER010000180.1:0-4754 GCA_964524565.1 uncultured Chthonomonas sp.
TCCGTCGAGGAGGACCTCGTTGATGATTTCGAGCGGCCCTCGGTGTTGGAGGGCTTCTTGGATGTGTTCGTCGAGCCTTTTTTTGACTCCTTCGACGATGTGTTTTTTGAGTTTGTCGTCTGGTGAGAGCTGTTGGAAGGCGTCTATCGAGGAGTCGGTGGTTTTGACGTCCTCGAACCTCTTCATGAGTTCGATGAGTGGGTCGTAGGTGACCTCGCGGTTTTCCATACTGTTACTCACACGTTTTCCACAGGTTTGTCCACAGGCTGACGGGAGTGTGGTCAGTTTGAGGGACAAGTGTCGGTCGGGGGTTCATTATGCTTGACCTTTGGGTTCGGACCCAGTGTGTTGTGCCAAGATCGAACGATGCTGGCCTTCTTAGCTGTCATGGCCGCGACGAGCCGTCCGATGAGTCTTGCCGAAGTCGATCCTGCCCGGTTGGAGGCGATGGTGCGGAAGCTATCTTCGTTTCCGACCAGGAACACCTTGAGCGTTGGTCTGCGGGAGTCTTGCGAGTGGCTGGCGGGGGAGATGCGGAAGATCCCTGGTTTGGAGGTCGAGGTTTGGGAGTACGTCGCGCCCCAGGGCCGGCGGATCCCCCAGCCGACGAAGGTGGTCGAGGTTGTCGTGACGCTGAGGGGCGAGTCTGACCGGACGGTTTTGATCG
This sequence comes from uncultured Chthonomonas sp., assembly GCA_964524565.1. Taxonomy (GTDB): domain Bacteria; phylum Armatimonadota; class Fimbriimonadia; order Fimbriimonadales; family Fimbriimonadaceae; genus UphvI-Ar2. Next base: position 668 of record CAZGER010000180.1, read on the forward strand.
GCGGGCACATCGACTCGTTGAACCTTCAGGTGAAGCCTGAGGATGGGCCTGCGCCCGGTGCCAACGACGATGCGAGCGGTGTCGCCTGTGCGATGGAGTGCGCCAGGGTGATGGCGGGGCGGAAGTGGAAGAACACGGTCAAGTTCGTCGCTTTCAGCGGTGAGGAGCAGGGTTTGTTGGGGGCGACGGCTCTGGCGCAGAGGGCGGTCGACGAGAAGTGGCGTTTGGAGGCGGTGCTGAACAACGACACTGTCGGCAGCAGCGGGAACCTGGCGGGCCAGAAGGACACGGGGCAGGTGCGGGTTTTTAGCGAGGAGGGCGAGGGTCACAAGAGCCGTGAGCTGGCCCGGTTCTGCGAGTGGACGGTGCGGAAATCGATGGACGACTTTCGGGTGAAGCTGGTCTTTCGTCGGGACAGGTTCGGCAGGGGCGGGGACCACACGCCTTTTGTGGCCCAGAAGTTCAACGGTGTCCGGTTTATCGAGGTCCACGAGGAGTACACGCGCCAGCACACGCCTGACGATCTGGCCGAGCACATGGATTTTGGGTACCTGGCGCAAGTGACGCGGGCAAACCTGGCTTGCCTATCGGCCCTGGCGGAGGCGGGGGAGGCCCCACGTGGGGTGAGGATCGTGCGGGACCAGTCGCACGACACGACGCTTCGGTGGCAGGCGAGCCCTGGGGTGGAGTACGAGGTTTTTTGGCGGGACACGGCCAGTCCGGTCTGGGAGGGGTCGGTCAGGGCCGGCGCCCAGGACACATTGACGATCAAGGGGACGAACAAGGACGATTGGATCTTCGGTGTCGCGGCGGTTGGCGGGATCCCGGTCGAGGCTGTCTGATGGACTTTGGAAGGCTGAGGTCTTGGAGGAGCCAGAAGCAGGGACTGGACTCGCCCCTGGGTATGGGTGCAGCGGCGACGCTGGCGCGTGCCGGGTGGTCGAGGAACGTCGGGGGGAGTTCGACGTACCTTGGGCTTTCTGCCAGGTCGGGGTTGGACCCTGGTGCGGTGAACGGTGCGATCGGCCGGATGGAGATCTGCGAGCTTCCGGCGGCGAGGGGTTGCACCTATGTTGTCCCGGCGGAGGATTTTGGTCTTGCGTTGGCGATGAGCCGGATCCAGAACCCACCTGAGAAGCTGACTTCGCCGGAGCGGAGGGTCGGGATGACGGAGGGCGAGATGGAGCGGCTGATGTCGGCGGTCCTTGATGGCATGGGGGGCGAGACGCTGGACCCGGCGCAGATCCGTGACCGTTGCGGCGACGCTGTGCGGTCGTTTGGGGAAGAGGGGCGCAAGGTGGGGATGACGACGAGCCTTCCTTCGGCGCTTGGTCGGTTGCAGACTTTGGGGGAGATCGTGCGTGTTCCGGCGGCGGGCCGGTTGGACTCGGAGCGGTACATGTACCGTCGGTGGACGGACGGGCCGGGGTTGGTGCCTGCAGAGGACGCGCCGCGACTGTTGGTGGAGAAGTACGCGAGGTGGGCCGGGCCGTTTTCGATGGAGGAGTTCCGCTGGTTCTCGGGGTTCGGGGCGCGGGCGGCGGCCGGCGCGGTGGCTTCGGCGGGGTTGGCGGAGTACGAGCCGGGTTGGTTCGGGCACGCGGACGAGGCGGACGGATTTTGGGGTCACGGGGCAGGGGGTGTGCAGGTGAGGTTTATCGGTTGCCTGGACAACCTTTTTCTGCTGACCAGGAGCCTGCGGACGCACGTCGCGGAGGAGGACCGGGGGGTTCCGGCGTACTCGGAGAACGCTTCTGAGAACGCTGGGGGCCTTTCTGACCTGGCCAGTAACGCGGTTGTCCTAGGCGGGCGCCTGGTGGGGTTCTGGGACTTTGACCCTGAGGCGGACGAGCTTCTGTTCAACCACTGGGCGGGGGAGGCGGAGGCGGTCGGGGCCGAGTGTGCGAGGGTCGGGCAGATGGTGCGGGAGCACCTGGGCGATGTGAGAACTTTCAGCCTCGACAGTCCCAAAAGCCGTAAGGATCGGCTTGCGTTTTTGCGAAACTAAACATATGCCACCAGACTCACCTTATCGTCAGCAAAAGAAGAACACGAACCTCCTGCTTTCTTGGTTCGTGATCGGAGGCGGACTTTTGTGGATCGGGGCTTACCTGACTCCGAAGGCGCAGGGGATCCGGGAGGGCGATCTGGGCATGGTTGGGGTGCTCGGTGCGATCGCGGTCGTCTTGATCGCGATCGCGTTCATGGTCGGCTTTCGAGGTGTGAGGTCGGCGATGAAGGAGGCGACGGAGAACAGTCAGGAGTTCAAGGGGAAGCTGTTCACGGCGGGCGGTCTGTTCTCGATCCCTGTCCTGGTGGGTGTGATCGGGCAGGTGCTCACGCAGACGTGGTGGGTTTACATCCTGGGGATGGTGGTTTTGGCGGGTGTGACGTTCGGGACGCTGATCCCTTCTTCCAACGAGCTTTATGGCCGGTTGGAGGTTCTGCTCAGGCGCAAGAAGGACGGTGGGGAGCCGGCGGCCACGAAGAAGACGACCTATGAGCTGTGAGGCAGGCGCGCGGGCGGCGTAGGAGGAAGACATGGGACGGACCGAGGTCGCGACGTTCGGCGGGGGTTGTTTTTGGGGCGTGGACGCCCTGTTTGCCGGGATCGAGGGGGTTTTAGGGACCCAGAGCGGTTATATGGGCGGGCACGTGAGGGAGGTGACGTACCGTCAGGTGTGCAGCGGCGAATCGGGGCACGCAGAGGTGGTCCAGGTGACGTTCGACCCTGAGGTGGTGGCTTATGAAGAGCTCTTGCACGTTTTTTGGGAGATCCACGACCCGACGACCCGGAACCGTCAGGGTCCGGACTTTGGGAGCCAGTACCGGTCGGTGGTGTTCTTCCACTCTGAGGAGCAGGCGTGTGCGGCCGTTCACAGTCGGGAGTGGGCGCAGGGGTTTTTTCCTCGGGAGATCGTGACGGAGATCGTCCCTGCTGGGGAGTTTTGGCCGGCTGAGGAGTACCACCAGAAGTACTTTGAGAAGAACGGCGGTCACGGTTGCCATGTCCGTCGGAAGTTTGGTCGCGACGGGTCCGGGACGGCGTAGCAAATCCGGCACTCAGAGCGTCTTAGAAATCGTAGTCGCTGTATCGGGCAAAGGAACTCTATGAAATTCTCCTCCATCAGGCTGGCGGTGCTTTCTGCACTTGTGGCTGTTTCTATCAACGTTGGTTTTGCCGACACGTTCGGGCTTGGGGACAAGGCTCCTGAGCTGAAGGTCGCCAAGTGGGTGAAGGGCAAGGCGGTCAAGCAGTTTGAGGCCGGGAAGGTCTATGTTGTCGAGTTTTGGGCGACATGGTGCGGCCCTTGCAAGGAATCGATCCCGCACTTGACGGAGATGGCGAAGAAGTACAAGGGCAAGGCGACTTTTGTCGGTGTGAGCGTGTGGGAGTCTGAGCCGGGCGAGACCGGCTACCAGAAGACTGTCGAGGACTTTGTGAAGTCGATGGGTTCGAAGATGGACTACAACATCGCTTACGACGACCCTCAGGGCTGGATGGCGGCGAACTGGATGGAGGCTGGCAAGCAGGAGGGGATCCCGGCGGCTTTCATCGTGAACCAGAAGGGGCAGATCGCTTGGATCGGGCACCCGATGGAGGGGCTGGACGAGACGCTGCAGATGGTGATCGACGGCAAGTGGGACATTGAGGCGGCCAAGAAGAAGGCGCAGGAAGAGGACGAGCGGGCGGCGAAGCTGGCCGAGCTGATGAAGCCTTTCCAGGAGGCGATCCAGGCCGGAGACATCCAGGAGGCGCTGAAGCAGCTTGACAAGATCATCGAGGCCGAGCCGGAGATGAAGGAGATGCTGATGGACGTTAAGGTCCAGCTGATGCTCCAGGTTGACGAGGCTGGCGCTTACAAACTGATCGACGAGCTTTCGACGGGGTTGTTCAAGGACGATTCTATGATGCTGAACCAGCTTGCGTGGTACATCGTGGATCCTGAGGAAGAGCGGGCCAAGCCGGACTACAAGCTTGCGTTGAAGGTGGCGAAGATGGCTTGCGAGCTGACCAAGTGGGAGGACCCGATGATTTTGGACACTTACGCTTTGGCGGCGTTCAAGAGCGGTGACAAGACTGAGG
>CAZGER010000181.1:0-4734 GCA_964524565.1 uncultured Chthonomonas sp.
GTAGTCGTCGTGCTTGGCCACGCGGTTCGCCTCGGCAGCGTCCAGCAGGTGCTTCGGCTTGGTCCCCAGCATCATCAGACCGTTCTGGACACCGTCGGCGGTGTGGACTTTCACCCGCTGGGCCGCCATCATGCGCGGATCCCAACCACCGACCGGGTGGACGCGCAAAAAGCCCTTGTCGTCGATGTACTTGACCACAAAGCCGATCTCGTCCATGTGGGCGGCCAGCATCAGCTTGCGCTTGCCTTTTCCTTGCTTGAGGCAGATCACGTTGCCCATCGTGTCCACCGAGACGTCGCAGACGCCGGAAAGCTCCCTGTGGACGATCTTGCGGATGTTGTCTTTGAGAATCCTCGGTCAGTTCGCGCAAAAGTTCCGTGTTCACGGCCCAGGGTTGTACCCTAGGCGGCCTCGGGTTGCTTCCCTCGGGAAGGGGTCGCAGAGCTGAACAGCGTCACCTGGTTGCGACCGTTCTCTTTGCTGACGTACAGCGCCTTGTCCGCCCGGTCGATCAAGTCTTGCTTCGTCTCGATCTCCGGCCGGTACATCGCGACACCAAAGCTCGCGGTCACCTGACGGTGCGCCCAGTTTTGGCTCTCGATCGCCTGCCTCGCCTCTTCTGCGTAAGCGATGGCCTCTTCCTCGTCCACGCCGACAAAGACCATCACGAACTCCTCGCCTCCGTACCGCGCCACCATGTGAGGCTCTTTCACGACCTGGATGAGCGTCTTGGCGACCTTTTTGAGCACGTCGTCGCCAGCCAGGTGGCCGAACGAGTCGTTAAAGACCTTGAACTTGTCAACGTCCATCAAAACAACAGAGAGCGCCTTGCCCGTCGTCTCCGAGACGTTAAAGTGCTCGCTCAAGAACTCCTGGAACGTCTTGTGGTTCTTGAGCCCGGTCAGACCGTCCGTCGATGCTAGCGCCATCAGCCGAGAGTTCGCCACCTCAAGCTGGGCCTGTTGCATCTCAAGAGCCAGGTTCGCCTCGTTCAGTGCGGCCATGTTGTCCTCCAGTTGCCTGGTCTGCATCACCCTGTCCGTGATGTCCTGGTAGAAAACGCTCACCCCGCCCGATGCGTTCGGATAAGCCCGGAACGCGATCCAGGTCATCGTCGGCGGATGGCTGATCTCGATCGACTCAGGCTCAGACCGCTTTTGCACCCGTGCGAAAAGGTCGCGCAAGGGCTTCCAGAAGTCCTCAGAGTTCACGTCCCAGATGTGCTTGCCGATCAGGGCTTCCTCGCCCCCTGGGAAGTTCGCAGCGGCCGCCTGGTTCACATAGGTGAACCGCAGGTTCGCGTCTAGCGAATAGAAACTGTCCTTGATGCTCTCCAGGATCTTGACCACCTGCTCGTTGGCCGCCCTGGCCGCGTCCTCCGCCGCCTTCTGGGCCGTGATGTCCAGCCCCGCGCCGCGAAATCCGACCAGCGATCCTGCCTTGTCAAAGAACGGCACCGCATTGATCTTCTGCCACACGGTGCTCCCGTCCCTGTGGGTCGATTCGATCAATACATGGTTAAAGCCCTTGGCACCGAGCATCGAGTCCGCGATCAGGTTTTTGACCCGCTTTGTCTCAGAAGGCGGGAGCCATTCCAGGAACGAAGAGCCCACGATCTGCTTCGGCCCGTATCCAAGGACCTCCTCGACCTGGTCCGAGACATAGGTGTAACGGAACTCGACGTCGGTCTCCCAGATGTACTCGCCAGCCGCCTCAACGATGTCCCGGAACCTTTGCTCGCTGGCAAGGACGGCAAGCTCGGCCGCCTTCCGGTCGGTCGTGTCCTCCTCGATCGAAACGATATGGCTCACTGCGCCGCTCGCGTCGCGGATGGGAGCGACCCGCACGGAGCTCCAATAGCTCGTTCCGTCCGGGCGACAAAACTCGATGTCGATAGAAGCGGCGGACGCCGTCTTGAGGGCGTTGAAGAGCGTTTCCTGCGCCACTTCGTCTGTCGTGGAACCGATTCGGAACCCGAACGGGCTGTCCCCCAGAACGTCATTGGCCGCCGTCCCGGTGATCTGCTCGAAAGCCCGGTTCACATAGGTCACCAACCCGGTCCTGCACATGATCGCGACACCCGAACTCGCCTGCTCAGCCACCAGCGAGAGCATCCGGATCCGCTCGGCCACAGCCTTCTCGTCCGTAATGTCCTTTCCCACAAACAGGTACCCGGTGAGGACATCGTCCGCATCGTGCAGGCCGCTGGCAGAAACCCGGCCGTCCACCACAGAACCGTTCGCAAGGACGAACTCCCACTCCGTCTCGAACGCCTGGCCACTCTCCGTCCCTCTAATGAGCGTCCTGAAAAGACACTCGGGACAGTCGAGGTCAGCGTCTTCTTCCTCCGCCGCTCGGGAGATCAGTTGCTCTGGTGTGTGCAAAGACGTGACGTGCTTTGAACCGATCACTCGGTCGGCCCTGTACCCGAACAGGTTCTCTGCCGCCTTGTTGAAACCGGTGATGATCCCCTCAGGGTCCGTGGAGACGATGCTGTAGTCCGTGGAGTCCAAGATCGCCTCCTGGAACAGGGCCATCTCCCGAATATGGCGCTCTGCGACGGTCTCTGCGGTCACGTCAATCGCACTGCAGATTCCGCCCACAGGCACCCCGTCCTGGTTCCTGAGCGGGAAGAAGTAAAGCCGCACGTGTTTGGTGCCTTGCGAACCCTCAATGGTCCACTCGACACTCTCCTGCTCGCCTGCTTCCATGATGTTGCCCAGGGCACTCATGATCGGCGTCGGGTCTTCCACCGCCTTGAGCGCCATGAACACCGGGGACAGCAGGACGCTATGGGCAGGCGTCTCAAAGATCTCCGTCATACGCTCGTTCCACTCCATGACCTGGCCCATCTCGTCAAAGGTCATACAGCCGACCGGAAGGCCGGCAAAAAGTGATTGGAACCTGCGCGATGCGTGGTCGTGCATCGCGGTCTGGATCTCAGCGTGGTCGAGGGCCTGCTCAAGCTTGGTCTGGTGGGCTTCCACCTCCTCGTACTTCTCTCTCAGCTCGGCTGCTTCCTGCTCTGCCGCGGCAAGGGCTGTCTTCAGTCCGTCGACTTCCACGGCCTGGGTGCTGGCGAGACTCTGCGCAGACTTGCTCCAAGCCCGCACCCGAGCCAGTGCCACGAGGCCGGCAAGGCACGCGATCGCGGCGGTTGGGACGAGCACAGACGCCGATTGCCCGGACACGGCAAGGCCAGCGACCGCCGAAACACCGACGATGCTTCCCGCTGCCACCAAAAAGGCGACTCTTCCGGTCGCCATGCCCGCACTCATGGTAAAGCCTCCAATCGCTCCCTCGTTCCCGTGACAATTATCGGGACGCCGTCCCCGGAATCTCACTCAGGCCATACGGGGCCGGGATTCCTGGGCTGCCAAAAGGCGACTGGTAACCTCTGGACATGCCACACCCTGTCGTCATTGTCGGATCCGGGCCGGCCGGTTACACAGCTGCGATCTATGCCGCGCGGGCAGGCTTGAACCCCATCGTCTTCGCTGGGCCGGAGCCGGGAGGACAACTCATGATCACGACCGACGTCGAGAACTACCCCGGCTTTCCGGACGGCATCATGGGCCCCGAGATGATGCCCTTGTTCCAGAGGCAGGCAGAACGGTTCGGGGCGGTCGTCAAGCACGAGACCGTCACCAGCGTCGACCTCTCTCAGCGGCCGTTCAAGGTCGTGTCAGAGTCCGGACAGATCGAGGCCCAGACCGTGATCGTCTCGACAGGTGCGTCCGCCAAGTGGCTCGGAATCGAGTCTGAAAAGACTTTCGGCGGGTTCGGCGTGTCAGCCTGTGCCACCTGCGACGGGTTCTTCTTCCGAGGGAAGCATGTGATCGTGGTAGGCGGTGGCGACACAGCGATGGAAGAGGCCAACTATCTCACTAGGCACGCCGAAAAGGTCTACCTTGTCCACCGGCGCGACGAGTTCCGAGCCAGCAAGATCATGGTCCAGCGGGTCAAGGACAACCCCAAGATCGAACTCCTGCTCAACATGACGATCGAAGAGATCACAGGATTGATGGAGCCCTACAAGAAGGTGACCGGCGTCAAGCTCGTCAACACCGTGGACGGCACCAAGTCAGAAATGCCGATCGACGGCGTCTTTGTGGCGATCGGCCACAAGCCCAACAGCGACCTGTTCGCGCAGTGGGTGGACAGGGACGACCTGGGCTACATCCTCACCGAGCCCTTTTCGACCAAGACGAAAGTGCCAGGTGTTTTCGCTTGCGGCGACGTCACCGACAAAACCTACCGTCAGGCCGTGACCGCGGCTGGAACAGGTTGCATGGCGGCGATCGATGCCGAGCGGTTTCTGGAAGCGGAAGGTCATTGAGCCGAGTAAAATGCTGACATGGTGATCGCGGCGGTCGCAGCGGCCTTGGTGATCCATCGACAGGACACCCAGAGCCAACCAACCCAGATCACTGGGACAGAGCCCTCGTTCGTCTCGATCACCCTGGACAGCCTGCACGACCCCAAGTCCAAGCTGATGGTCCAGCACAACCTCAAGCCACTGCCGCAGGCCAAAGAATCGCCCAGGCAAAGGTGGCAGTTCCCCTTCGGCACTTTCGGCTACTGCCAGGTGCCGGGACGCGAAGGGCTCAACCTCCGGTTCAGGGTGTTCTCCCAGTCCCGAAAGGCGAACCACGATGACGTCGCCCAGTGGTCCACCCGTCTGTTGACCCGGCTGTGGGACTACTCGTACTTCCGCGTGAGGCGCGACCATGC
>CAZGER010000182.1:0-4728 GCA_964524565.1 uncultured Chthonomonas sp.
TGCGCTTTTCGATCTCAGCCAGCACAGAATCGGACGAACCACGGCTTGCCAGGACGCAAATCGTCTCGGCGAGGGTCAGTTTGGTGTTTCCGTACAGGTACAGGATCCCGGGCGGGTCAGGATCGAATGTCTCCAGGTGCCGGGGATAATGGGCGTCGGCAGCGGTCACGACGGACACTCCGTGCGGCTCCAAAGTCGCCTCCAACTCGGCCGCTTCCTTCAGGAACGTCTTTCTGTTTTGAACCCAGTTTTCGGCGGTCTTGGCCTTCAGGCGGTACTCCTCCACTAACGCACCTGCGCCCAACCGCAGGAACTCGTCGCACGACCGGCCCAGGAGGTCGTTCCTCGTCAAGATCCGTGTGACCGTCTTCCCGCCAAGTCCGGGGGTCAGGCAGAGCGAAAGGGTCAGGGTCCGGCGGGAGACCATCGCGGTCACCCCCCAGCCTTTGCCGCCGCAAGCATCACCTGGACGACCTGTCCGCCGCGGACCTTCATCACATCGGTCACCTCGCCGTGGCTCAGCGGACCGTCCGAGAGTCCCGCGGCGAGGTTGGAGACGACGGCCAGACACCCGTACGGGACGCCCGCCTCCCGCATCAAGACTGCCTCGGTCGAAGCGGTCATGCCGACCAGGTCCGCCCCGAGCTTGCCGTACATCGCGATCTCGGCCGGAGTCTCGTACCGTGGCCCGTCGCAGCACAGATAAACGCCGCCGTCAACGACATCGACAGAAGCGGCCCTGGCGGCCGCCACGATCTGCCCCCGCAACGGGAACGGGTCAGAAAAGTCGGTGTGCCTCACTTCCCGGTCGAAAAGTGTCTGGCGCCGGCCCGAAAAGTCCAAAAAATCGGAGCAGGCGACGAGCGTCCCGACCGGCCATGCCCGCCTGAGACAGCCGACCGCAGCGCTGGAGACACAACCCCGCACGCCCAGATGCCTCAGCCCGAGCGCGATGGCACGGTATCCAACCAGGTGCGGCGGTGTCTTGTGCCCGCCGGAATGTCGCTGGACACAAAACACCTTGGCTCCATCCACCGTCACCAGGCGTCCGCGGAGCATCCCGGCTTCTGTCGGCACGTTCGTCCGGACGCCGGGTAGTGCCTCCAAGAGCGGGCCAATGCCGGTTCCCCCGATCAACGCAAAGTCCGCCCGAAGCACAAAGGCAGGATACCGCGCCATACTTGGGCATGCCTCAATCGATCGCGTTCCACGGTGCCGCGCGCACGGTCACAGGATCAAGGCACCTCCTGGAACTCAACGGCAAAAGGGTGCTTGTCGATTGCGGCCTGTTCCAGGGTCCAAGGGAGATCAGGGAGCGGAACTGGAAGCCGTTTCCGGTCGATCCGACAGACATCGACGCGATCGTCGTCACCCACGCCCATACGGACCACATCGGCTATCTCCCCAAACTCGTCCGCAACGGGTACAGGGGTCCGATCTACGCCACTGGCGGCACGATCGGCCTGTGCAACGTGAGCCTGCCGGACAGCGGACGCTTGCAGGAAGAAGAGGCGAGGTTCCACAACAAGCACCGGACCAGTCGGCACGAGCCTGCACTGCCGCTGTACACGGAGGCGGACGCCAACGAGACGCTCAAGCTTCTCAAGCGGGTCCATTTCCACGAGTTCGTCCAGCTACCGGGCCAGGCGCAGTTCCGGTTTGCACCGGCTGGGCACATTCTGGGGTCGGCTTTTGCCGAGATCTACTTCGAGAACGGCCAGCGAATCCTCATGGGCGGGGACCTTGGCCGGTACGACCGGCCCCTCATCGTCGATCCCTACCCGATGGACTGGGCCGAATACCTGGTCATCGAATCCACCTACGGCGACCGCCTCCACCCGACTGGCGACGCCAAAGACAAACTGGAAACGATCCTCAACGACGCGGTCAGGGACAGGTCCGTCGTCATCGTCCCGAGCTTCGCCATCGGCCGCACGCAGGAGATGCTCTACTACATCAACGAACTCAGAGATGAGGGCAAGATCGGGGACATCCCCATCTACGTCGACTCGCCGATGGCGTCTGCGACCACCCTTCTCTACATGCCGGAGAGCGAGGACTTGGACAAAGACCTCAAGGTGGACATGGCTGAGGGCAGGTCCCCGTTCCGGCGAGACCTGGTTAAGTTCGTCAAAGACCGGGAGATGTCCAAGCAGCTCAACGTCTCGCCCGGGCCGTTCGTCGTCATTGCCGGGAGCGGGATGTGTACCGGCGGACGCGTGCTCCACCACCTCCAGGCACACCTTTCCGACCCGTCCACCGTTGTCCTGTTCACCGGGTACCAGGCGGGCGGCACGCTGGGAAGGGAACTCTTGGACGGCGAGAACCCTGTGCGGGTGTTCCGCAACGAGATCGAGGTCCGCGCGCGGATCGAGCGGCTGGAGATGCTGTCGGCCCACGCAGACTACGAGGAGATGTTCAAGTGGCTCTCGAACTTCCGAGAACCGCCCAAGAAGACCTTCATCGTTCACGGTGAGTACGATTCCCAGCTTGCCCTCCAGCAGAGGATCAAGGAGCGCCTGGGCTGGGAGACGGCGATCCCTGACCACGGCCAGAAGTTCGACCTTCCGTAAGATGGCCCGGACGCTCGTACTCGGCAATGGACGCCTTTTGGTCGCGCACGACCCGAAAGGTGTCGTCAGGGAACTCTGCTGGCCCGTTCCTGGATACAAAAACCACCTGCTGGGCAGATGGATCCGCCTGGGGATTCACATCGATGGTCGATTCTCGTGGTTGGACACTGATCCGTGGACGTGCCACCAGGCTTACGAAGGGACCTCCGTCGCCGTGAACCGGTTTGAAAGCAGCGAGCACCAGGCCACCGTCACAGTCTTCGACTGGCTCGAAACGGGCGTCGATGTTTGGAACCGCATGGTCGAGGTCCGTGACGGTTCCGGGTCGCCGCGCCAGGCGACCTTGTTCCAAACCCAGATGCCGTTCGTCAACGAGCAGAACATCGGCCTGTGCGGCGAGTGGGTCCCCGAGCGCAACGGGATCGTGCACTACAAAGACAGCACCTACCTTCTGTTCCAGGCCGTCCCCCACGAGGGCCAGACAGTCGGATACTCCGTTGGTGTCACAGGGGTTGCCGGCATGGAGGGAACCTGGCGCGACGCTGAAGACGGCAGCCTTGAGGAAAAGCCCGTCTCGGTCGGCTCGGTCGATTCCACCCTGTCGGTCGCATTTTCAGTGCGTCCTGGCGAATCCGCCCAAGTGAGACTGGCTGTCTGCGTGGCTGGTTCTGAGACTCGCCTCCCGCAAGCAAGGGCAGACCGGCCACCTCTGGCGCGACCGGTCGATGCCGGGGACGGTCTCGTCCAGACCGCGCTCGCAGTGATCCTCGCCCACTCCGGCCCAGACGGGCAAGTGATCGCCGGGTGCGACTCCTCGGTCATGGGGGAGAACACCGAACACTACTCCTATGTCTGGCCACGGGACTGCGCCCTCACCCAGGCAGCTCTCAAAGCCCACGGCAAGGACCTGTTGCCAGCGTGCCTGGAATGGCTCTCGGGTCTGCCCCGGATCCAGGGCCACTTCCACCAGCGGTACCTACCCAACGGGACGCCAGCCTCCACCTGGCACCCGCGAACCTGCGAACACCCGTTCCAGCAGGACGAAACCGCTCTAGCTCTCTGGCTCGCCACGACCAGCCCGGCCGGATCGGCCCTCGTGAAAGAGCTCTTGCCGACCGTCCTGGCCCACCAGCAGGGGGGACTCCCCAAGCCCTCGTGGGACCTCTGGGAAGAGCGGTACGGCGTCCACTTTTGGACGGTTTGCACAGTCGTCGAAGCCCTCGACGCCGTGGCAAAGTCCACCGGTAACCAGGAGGCCGCCGCCACTGCCGACACCTTTTGGGACGCCCTGTGGCAGCGGTTCTTTTTGCCAGACGGTGGCATCGCCCGCAGGCTTGACGGGGAGGTCGCAGACCCGACGCCAGACTCGTCCGTGCTGGGCGGACTGCTCCACTGCCGCAGGACGACTCCAGATCAGCTGGGTCAGGCTGTCCAGATGGTCGAAAGGCACCTGCAGGTCGATACCCCCGTCGGTGGGATCGCTCGGTACGTCGGCGACTACTACGCCAGGGTCGATGACGCCGTGCCCGGCAACCCGTGGGTGATCTGCACGGCCTGGCTGGGCCAGGCGTACGCCAGACTGGGCCGTCTGGACGAGGCTCTGGCGATCAGGGCATGGATCGAACGTGCCGGCGGTGAGACCGGATTGCTGCCCGAGCAGCTCCACCCCCAGACGGGAAAGAGCATGACCGTCCAGCCACTGCCTTGGAGCCACGCTGAGGCCCTCGTGCTGGACGCGGAGATCAAAAAGGCCCGCGCTAGCGGATGACTTCCCGGATCTCCTGGCACGCGTTCTGGGCCAGCTCCGTGCGGGCACCGTGGCTGCCACCGGTCAGGATGTAGGTCATTCCTCCAGGGCCGTACCAGCCTGTGCCGTTGTGGACCTCGTAGATCGCGTTGGTGCCGCAGCTTGCAGCCTTTAGACCTTTGAACGCTCCAGACTCCTGCCTTGCGTAAAGGACAAAGTCCTCGCCCTTGAACCGCAGTCCGTACGCGACCCAGCAACCGCCGCACTCCTCACCGGTCAGCTGGACCCCGAGCGAGGCCAGGCTCACAACCGGTGCGCTCTTGCCGTTCGTCTTTTGTGCCCAAACCGCGGCTTGGACAGGGTCCGAGATCGAGTTGCGGGCGACGAAAGCCGACTTTCGCAGGTCGA
>CAZGER010000183.1:0-4707 GCA_964524565.1 uncultured Chthonomonas sp.
AGTACCCCAGGGCCAAGTGGTTCCAGTACGAGGCCCACAACCGCGACAATTCCCGCGACGGCTCCATGCTCGCTTTTGGGGCGGACCTCGTGCCCGTCTACAGCGCGGCCAACGCCGACATCATCGTTTCGGTCGATTGCGACTTCACCTACCTGGGCCACGACTGTGGGGCCGTCGCCAACGACGTCGCCTCCCGCCGCGTCCCCAAAGACGGACGACCGATGTCGCGGATCTACGCGCTGGAGTCGCACCCGTCCCCGTTCGGGGTCCTGGCCGACCACCGGCTCAGGCTCAAACCCAGCGAGGCCGCCGGCCTGCTCGCCTCCCTCGGCGCCAAGCTCGGCGTGCCCGGTTCGACCACCTCCGCCCTGCCTGCCAGCGTCAGCCAAAAGCACTTTGACGCCCTCGCCGCCGACCTCGGCGCGGCTCGCGGACGCTCCATCATCGTCGTCGGAGAGCACCTGCCGCCCGCCGTCCACGCCGCCGCCCACGCCATCAACGAGGCGCTCGGCAACTTCGGCCAGACAGTCTCGTTCGTGCCGAACCCGCAGCCGATGGCATCCTCGAACATGGGCGACCTTCAAGCCCTCGCCACGATGCTCGACGGCAACCAGGTCTCCACATTCATCGCCCTGGGCGGGAACCCCGTCTACGCCGCCCCCAGCGACCTCCGCCTGACGGAGCTACTGGCCAAGGCCGACGTCCGCGCCTGCCTCGCCACACACGAGGACGAGACCTGTTTCGCTTGCGATTGGCAGCTCCCGGCCGCGCACTTCCTGGAAAGCTGGGCCGACGGCACAATGGCCAACGGCACGGTCGTCTCCGGGCAGCCGATCGTCGAAAAACTCTACGACGGCAAGTCGGCTATCGAACTGCTCGACCTCCTCCTCGGCGGATCGGGCCAGGGCCTCGACGCCGTCCGCCGGACACACTCCGCACCAGGGTTCGACTGGCACACGTTCCTCGCTTTTGGGCACCCGCGCGGCACCGCTCCCGGGGCGCACGCCGCCAAAGTCGTCCCGAACCTGCTGGGCTCCCTGCCCGGCGCCCCCGCCGCGAGCGGGATCGAGCTCCTTGTCCTGCCAGACCCCTACCTGCTGGACGGAAGGAACGCCAACAACAACTGGCTGCAGGAAACCCCCAGGCCGGTCACGAACCTCACCTGGGACAACGCCCTCCTGGTCGGCAAGGCCACCGCGGACAAACTCGGCGTCAAGGCCCCGTACGACAAGAAGTTCATCAACGTGCCCTACTACGGCAAGGCCGACATGGTCACCGTCACGGCAGAAGGCCGTACGCTCCAGGTTCCGGTCTGGGTCAACCCCGGCCAGGCCGACGACGTCGCTGTCCTCCACCTGGGTTACGGCCGAACAAGGGGCGGGGCGTTCGCCGCGTCCGAAGGTTCCAAGGACGGAGGTGGCTTCGATGCCAACGTCCTCCGGTCCTTCAAGTCGCCCAACCTCGTGGCCAACGTGCAGATTTCCTTGTCCGGGGCAGAGTACGCCCTGGCCAACACCCAGCACCACAACACGATCGACGTCAAGCCCGAAGACTCCGACAGGATGGTCTATCTCAGCACCACCCTGGCAGAGCTCGAACACCCCGAGGAGCACGAGGAGGGCCACGCCCCCGAGAACTACAACGAGTTCGGCGAGGGCCACAAAGCCTCCATGTACGACGGCAAGGACTTTGCCGAGGACTACGAAAAGAACTACCAGTGGGCCATGACGATCGATCTGGCCCTGTGCAACGGCTGCAACGCCTGCGTGACTGCGTGCCAGGCCGAGAACAACATCCCCACCGTCGGCAAAGAATCGGTCCAGAAAGGACGCGAGATGCACTGGATGAGGGTCGACCGGTACTACCGCGGCGGCCAAGGGGAGTTCGACCCGAACAACCCGCCCATCGTCGTCCAGCCCGTCACCTGCATGCACTGCGAACAGGCGCCCTGCGAACCGGTCTGCCCGGTCGCAGCGACCACCCACAGCGCAGAAGGCCTCAATCAGATGGTCTACAACCGCTGCGTCGGTACCAGGTACTGCAGCAACAACTGCCCCTACAAGGTCAGGCGCTTCAACTTCTTCCACTTCTCACAAAGGGCGGACCAGATCCCGGTCCTGCGCATGCTCCAAAACCCCGACGTCACCGTCCGGTTCAGGGGCGTCATGGAAAAGTGCACCTACTGCGTCCAGCGCATCAACCACGCAAGGATCAACGCCAAAAAGGACAAGCGCGCCATCGCCGACGGCGAGATCCAGGTCGCTTGCCAAGTCGCCTGCCCTGGCGGCGCGATCGCCTTCGGAGACCTCAAGAACGCTGACAACGCCGTGGCCAAAGCACGGGCAGACAAACGCAACTACGCCATGCTGGACGACCTTGACACAAGACCGAGGACCACGTACCTCAAACGGATCGAGAACCCGAACAAGGAGGTCGGCGCCTAATGTCCTCCGACGTCAAGATCGACAAGTCACTGCTCGTCGGTGACCATACCGAGGCAGGGTTCGATGCCGCCATCGGAGACATCGTCCTCGATAGCAGCACCCACAATCAGCCCGTCGTCAACACCCCGATCAAGTCCCTCAAATCGTCGCCGTGGCAGATCGCGTTCGGAGTCGGCTTCCTCTTCGTCAACATCCTCCTTCTCTCCATCACCATGCTCGTCTGGAACGGCATCGGCGTGTGGGGCAACAACCAGCCCGTCGGCTGGGGCTTCGATATCATCAACTTCGTCTGGTGGATCGGTATCGGCCACGCCGGCACCCTGATCTCGGCGATCCTGCTGCTGCTCAGACAAAAGTGGCGCAACTCCATCAACCGCCTTGCCGAAGCCATGACGATCTTTGCCGTCATGTGCGCAGGCATGTACCCGCTCCTGCACACCGGCAGACCCTGGCTCGCCTACTGGCTGTTCCCCTACCCGAACTGGCTGGGGATGTGGCCGCAGTTCCGCAGCCCCCTGGTGTGGGACGTGTTCGCCGTCAGCACCTACATGACGGTCTCGATCCTCTTCTGGTTTGTCGGGCTGCTCCCCGACCTGGCCACCCTGCGCGACAGGGCCAAAAACCGGGTCGCCCAGGTCGTCTACGGAATGCTCTCGCTCGGATGGCGGGGCTCGGCCAAGCACTGGTACCGGTACGAGCACGCGTCCATCATCCTGGCCGGACTCTCGACACCCCTCGTCCTCTCCGTCCACACGATCGTGTCCTTCGACTTTAGCATGGGCATCGTCCCTGGCTGGAACGTCACGATCTTCCCGCCCTACTTCGTCGCTGGAGCCGTCTTTGCCGGCTTCGCGATGGTGCTGCTGTTTGCCATCCCCTTGCGCAAGTGGTACAAGCTCGAAGGGCTCATCACGATGAAGCACCTGGACTGGATGGCCAAAATCATGCTTGCCACCGGCCTCATCGTCGTGTACGGCTACGCGATGGAGGTCTTCTATGCCCTCTACAGTGGGACGCCCTACGAGACCGCTCTCCTCCACAATAGGATCAAACTGTCCGAAGCCCCCTATTCGTGGGCGTTCTGGCTCCTCATCCTGTTCAACGGTGTGATCCCACAACTCATGTGGTCCCCCAAAATGAGGCGGAGCATCCCGGCGCTCATCGCTGTCTCGATCAGCGTCAGCATCGGTATGTGGTTCGAGCGCTACGTGATCATCCCGATCTCGCTCACCAGGGACTACGTCCCCGGATCGTTCGGCTACTACTCCCCGACACTCTGGGACTTCGGGATGTTCTTCGGAACCATCGGGTTCTTCGTCTTCATGATGTTCCTCTTCGTCCGCTACCTGCCCATGATCAACATGTTCGAAATGAAGGAGCTCCTCCATCAGATGAAACACGATGGCGGAGGGCACGACCACGAAGCAGAGGAGGCAGCCGCCCACTAGCGGGAGAGACATGTCACACGGTCGAGACACTTCACCAAAACCCTATGGGGTCGTCGCGGAGTTCGACAATCCGGATTCCCTCCTGAGCGCGGCAAAGTCCGTCCATGAGGCTGGCTACCGGGACATCGACGCCTACTCGCCGTTCCCCGTTCACGGCCTTACAGACGTGATCGGGTTCAAAGACGACAAACTCGGATGGGTCGTCTTCCTCCACGGCGTGGGAGGGTTCCTCTTCGGGTACTTCCTCGAATGGTGGGTCAGCATGGGCGTGCAGATCAGCAGCTCCGCCCTCATGCACAACGGCCTCCTCCCGTACCCGCACAACGTCGGCGGACGCCCGCTCTTCTCCCTGCCGTCCTTCTTCCCGCCCGCCTACGAACTCACGATCCTGTTCGCGGCGTTCGGGGCCACGTTCGGCATGCTCGCGTTCAACGGACTGCCCAAGCCGCACCACCCGGTCATGAACGCAGGCTCGATGGCAAGGGCGTCGTCCGACAGGTACGTCCTGTGTGTCGAGGCGACAGACCCCCGCTACAACGAGGACGACGTCGTGAAAGTGATGGAAGGGCTCAAGCCGATCTCTGTCGAAAGGGTCATGACCTCGGAGGGATATTGATGAGACGCTGCCTTAAGTGCCTGCCAGTCGGTCTGGCGCTGTTCGCCCTCGCAGGGTGCCACCTGGACATGGTCGTCCAGCCCAAGGTCAAGACCCAGGGCGAGAACGACTTCTTCAGCGACCGCATGGGATCCCGGGCACCCGTCCTCGGGACAGTGCCCTACGGTTCAGTCAAACTCGGTGTCTTTGAGACAGGCCG
>CAZGER010000184.1:0-4639 GCA_964524565.1 uncultured Chthonomonas sp.
GCGCACTATTCGCCTCATTTGACCTCGTCTCGCAAGGTGATCGGTCAGATCCAGCCTGTTGCGGCGGTGACCGGCACCTTTTTTGCGTTTGAGAACCAGCAGCCTGTGGCCGACGTTGTGATCGACGGCGAGATCAAGGCCACGGGGTACCGGGGCTCTGTGCTGGCGGTCGACTGGTTCGGCCGGGTGAAGGTTTTTGACGCTCCGGTCCGCAAAGAGGTCGACTTTTTTTCTTACCGATACGCCTTGCGGGGGATGGTGCGCATCTTGCGGGACGGGCAGAAGTGTCCGGACCCTCGGTCGCAGGGGTTCCGCGACTCGCGGATTTGGGGGTCTGCCGCCAGGACCGGTGTCGGGCTGACCAAGTCTGGAAAGGTGATCATGGTCGCGACCCAGAACAGCGTGACGCTGAGTTCTTTGGCCCTGGCGCTCAAGAGCCGGGGGGCGGTGGACGCTGTGAGCCTGGACGGTGGTGGTTCGACGATGCTGTACTACATGGGATCGACCAAGGTGAGTCCGAACCGTCCTTTGAGCACCCTTTTTATGATCGAAAGGCGCGACCCCTACGACGCGACTTTCCACGAGCATTTGGCCAGGATCACGCGGGGCCAGACGATCGGCGCGGCGGTCGCGGCGGCGACTGCAACCGGCCAGTGACGGCTGGTAGACTCCGCCAACCTTGGCACGGCCGAACCTCGCCGTCATTATTCCGGCGTACAACGAGTCAGGACGCCTGACACCGACGTTGCGACGTATCGCGGAGTACCTTGCAACGTGGGACGGGTCTTGGCAGGTGGCGGTGGTGAGCGACGGGAGCACCGACGACACGGTCGAGGTGGTGAGGGAGTTTGCCAAGGACCATCCAGAGTTCTCTGTGCTGGCCTACTCGCAGAACCGGGGGAAAGGGTACGCGGTCCGGCACGGTATGTTGACCCTTGACGCGGATTACCTACTGTTTTCTGACGCCGACCTGGCAGCGCCGATCGAGGAGATCGAGAAGCTCTGGCCGCCGGTGCTGGCGGGGGCGGACATCGCGATCGGGAGCCGTCCGCTGAAAGAGAGCAACCTGGCTGTCCGCCAGCCTTGGTACCGCGAGTTTTTGGGAAGGGCGTTCAACACTGCCGTCCAACTGCTGGCGATCCGGGGGATCCACGACACCCAGTGCGGGTTCAAGCTGTTCACGTCTTCTGCGGCCAAGGACGTTTTTGGCCGGTGCAAGCTGGACGGGTTCGGTTTTGACTTTGAGAGCCTGATGATCGCTCAGGACATGGGTCACAAGATCGCCGAGGTGCCGATCACCTGGGCTCACCAAGAGGGTTCGAAGGTCGTGCTGCTCCGTGACGGTCCGCGGATGCTGAGAGACCTTGTGAGGCTGCGTTTGTGGGGAAAGAGGCGCAGGCTAGAGACAAACCCCACTGTGGCGCATGAACGTTGAAGAGTACGCCAAGATGCACGAGTTGGAGGGCCACTACTGGTGGTTCGTTGCCCGGCGCAACCTTGCGATCGACCTTCTCAGGCAGAACGTCGGCGAAAAGCCCCTGATCTTGGACGTCGGGTGCGGGACGGGTGCGGTCGGGGTGGAGCTGCGCAAGTTGGGGACGTCGTTTGGGATCGATTTTAGCGAGCACGCGCTTGCGTTCAGCCTCAAACGGGGGGCGGAGAACATCTTTCGGGCCGACGCGGAGCACCTGCCGTTTGTCGACGCCAGTTTTGACGCGGTCGTGAGTCTGGACACGATCGAGCATGTGCCCAACGACGCCTTAGCGGTTTCGGAGATTTTCAGGGTCTTGAAGCCGGGCGGGGTGTTTGTGATGAACGTGCCGGCCTACAAGTGGCTTTGGGGGCCCCACGACGTTGCGCTGATGCACCAGCGCCGGTACACGGCCAGGCAGGTGAGGAACCTGCTGACCTCGCAGGGTTTTAAGGTGCAAAGGCTCACGTACAGTGTGTTCCTGCTGTTCCCGATCGTTGTGGCGCGGCGGTTGTTGGAGCGGTTTCTGCGTGGCCCGGCCGAGGTCCGGCTGCCGCCTGTCAGTTGGGTCTGGAACCAGCGTTTGATCCGCCTGATGGGTGCCGAGGCCAGGATCCTGCTGCGTTCCAGCCTTCCTTGGGGGAGCAGCGTCGTTTGCGTGGCCAGGCGTCCCGGCTCGCGCTGACGGACCGCTGTTTTTGGGCGTAAGATGGGCATATGCCCCAGTTCCGGGTCGGGTGTGTGCCCTATGTCAACGCGGTCCCGCTTGTTTGGCACTTTGAGCGGTTGGGGGACGATTCTCCGGTGGCGGTTGCTTACGACGTGCCTTCGCGGTTGCCGCGTATGCTCGAGTCGGGGGAGGTGGACGCCGTCCTGGTCAGCTCGTACTATGCGCTCACGAAGCCTGGGGCGACGTATGCCGGGGGTGTCTGTATCGGGTCGGAGGGGCCTGTCGAGTCGGTGCGGCTGTTGAGCAAGGTCCCCTATGGGGAGATCGAGACGCTGGCGCTGGACGCGAGCTCGATGACGAGCAACGCCCTTGCCCAGCTCGTTTTGGACAGGCAGCACGGGGTCCGGCCCCAGACTGTGACAATGCCCCCCAACGGCGAAGACATGCTGAAAGTCTGCGACGCCTGCGTGGTGATCGGGGACATTGGGATGACGACCGTCGTGCCTGGGGCGAGGGTCTGCGACCTTGGCGAGGCTTGGACGGACATGACCGGTCTGCCGTTTGTGTGGGCTCTGTGGACGGCGCTGGGCGAGTTCCCTTCTGCGCTGGGTTCTTTGTTGACAGAGGCGTACGACCTGGCCAGGAGTGACAGTGAATCATGGGAAGGGGTGCTGACATCGGCCAATGGCCGTGTCGGATGGACCAGGGAGGCGGTTGAGCGGTACCTGACCAGGTGCGTCAGGTTCCAGCTGGACGGGGCGGCCCTGCAGGGCCTTGAGAGGTTTTCATCCGCCCTGGCGGCCAGCCAGGTCAGGTAGTGCCGCTAAACCTGGACGTCTGGGGACCAGGCGGTTGTGCGCCCGCCGACTTTTTCGCGCACCAGGTCGTGGCCGTTCCACGTTGTGTGGCCCTTTGAGCCGCCCCACCTGGCGTGGAAGAGCCAGTCGCCGGGATATTTGTGCTCGTCCGCGCCGCATTCGACGGCGGTGGTCACGACGGCTTTGATGACCTCCAGCAGGGCCTCCACATCGGGTTCTGACAGTGAGGATCCTAACCGTTTGGGTGAGAGTTTTGACCAGTAGAGCACCTCGTCGGCGATCCAGTTTCCGATCCCGGCGAAGACGGCCTGGTCCAGCAGGACGGCCTTGATCGGCGCTTTCTTTTTGCTGAGGAGCGCATGGAGCGTGGGGGCGGGCCACGGGTCGGCAAGGACGTCTGGCCCGAGTTTGTGGACGCGCGGGTCCGAGTCTGACGAGGCTGAGAGCCATATCCTGGCAAGGCGCCGGCCGTCGGTCATGACGACTTCCCCGCCTTGGTCCGATCGGATCCTCATTTTGAGGAACCTGGCTCGGCCGTTTTGGTCTTCGAACGGCATTTTTCCGTGCTCTTTCAACCTTATGGATGGTGCGCCGACCTCTCTGACCCATCCCGCCATTCCGAGGTGTCCGAACACCCACGGCTGCCGGTCAAGTTCGAGCCAGAAGAACTTGCCTTTTCGGCCAACGGCGGTGACGACTGCGCCTTCGAGGGCAGACCTACCCAGGTCGGGGGGAGTGCCGCCCAGAACGATCTCGTCGGGGACGATCTCTGCTTCGGCGACCGTGCGTCCTGCGAGCACCTTTTCCAACGTGCGGCGGACGGTTTCGACCTCTGGTAGCTCTGGCATCGACTGATTGTACGTTGGCCCTGGCCGCGACCGGCCCTTATGGTGGCGCGGGCTCGGCCGGTCACTTTTGTTTGAGGAACCCGACGAGCGTGAAGGTTTCCTCGGAGCCTGGGATTCGGGCTTGGTCGCCCGAGTAGGTGACGCTCGAGCTCAGGATGGGGACCCCATCGAGGTTGCCGGCCGGCTCGCCGAAGGGAAAGTCCACGAAGGTCATGACGAAGGTGCCGCTGCCTGCCTCGGTGACGTAGCCGACGTGTCCGAAAGAATTGCCCTTCCACGAATCGAAGACGGCGATGGAGCCCTTTTCAGCATCGGACGTGAGGGTGCTGTTTGTCAACCTGGCCGGCCACATGTTGGCCTGGATCCCTAGGGCCTGGTTGAACTTGAGCCTCCAACCGTTGTTCTTTGCCTTGTGGTAGACGTACCAGGTGGCCTTGCCCTTTGGGAACGGTTCTGGGTTGAGGAACCTGTCCTTGTTGAACCACAGCGCGGCACCGACCGCGACCAAGACGATGAGAAAGCCTGCCCGCCCGACCCAGAGTTTCATGAGGTTTGTGGACAAGTATGGCCCGGAAAGGTTCCAAAAAGGAGCGCTTTTGGGGGGTCGGTGCCGGTTGGGGGTCGGGTTTGGGTGGTCGTCCTGGGTCGGGGCTTTCGAGGGCAAAGCTGGATTGGTGCCTTGACTGGAGAGGATCGTCAGAGTCGTCCTGGGCCGGGGTTTTCGAGGGATATACTGGTGGCTCCGTGGGGATGTAGCTCAGCTGGGAGAGCGCTGCAATCGCACTGCAGAGGTCGTGGGTTCGAATCCCATCATCTCCACCAGATTCAAATG
>CAZGER010000185.1:0-3375 GCA_964524565.1 uncultured Chthonomonas sp.
TTGACAGTGGAGGTCGTAAGAAACTGCTTGAAGATGCCGGGATCAAGGTCGATGCAGTTTCGGATCCAAACTCGCGTGAGGCAGCAGCCAAGGCGATCCTTGAGTTTCAGCGGAGAGTGCGGCTCCCTGGTGCCCCCATGTACGGTGTGGAGGGGCGGGACGGGAGGATCCTGGTTTTTGACGAGCTCACGAAGGCCCTGGCCAAGCTTGGGGATTAGGTTCGGCCGGGGCTGGCGGGTAACTTGTCGGGGATGCCTCGGAAGACCCTCGCGATCGGACTGATCGGGTACCAGTTTATGGGCAAGGCCCACAGCAACGCCTACCGTCAGGTGGGGCGGTTTTTTGACCTGCCGGCGGACATCCGGATGAAGACGATCTGCGGGAGGAGCGGGGCGGGTGTCTCGGCTGCGGCCAAAAAGTACGGGTGGGAGGGGTTTTCCACCGACTGGCGGGAGGTTGTCGGAGATCCAGAGATCGATATCGTGGATGTGGCGACCCCGGGGAGCAGCCACTGCGAGATCGTGTGCGCGGCGGCGGGAGCGGGCAAGACGGTCTTTTGCGAGAAGCCTATCGGGAACACGCTGGCAGAGGCAGAAGCGATGGCCAGGGCAGTGCGAGAGAGCGGTCGGCCGAGCCTGGTGTTCCACAACTACCGCAAGGCTCCGGCGGTGGGGGCGATCAAGGACCTGGTCGCGTCTGGCAGGCTGGGTGTGAACCACCACATTCGGGCGGTTTACCTTCAGGACTGGATCGCGGATCCTGAGTTCCCTTTGGTCTGGCGGTTGCAAAAGGAGACAGCCGGGTCGGGCTCGTTGGGGGACATCGGCAGCCATATCATCGACCTTGCGCGGTACTTGGTGGGCGAGTTTTCGGAGGTCTCGGCGATGCTGCACACGTTTGTGAAGGAGCGTCCGCTGGTGGGGGAGACGGACGACAAGCTCGGGGCGACGGGTTCGACTGAGCGGGGGCCCGTCACGGTGGACGACGCGGCGTTGTTCCTGGCGCGTTTCGAGTGCGGCGCGATCGGGACGTTCGAGGCGACGAGGTTTGCGGTCGGTCGAAAGAACCACAACCGGTTTGAGATCAACGGGTCGAGGGGGTCGGTGGTGTTCAACCTTGAGCGGATGAACGAGTTCGAGTACTACAGCGTGGACGATCCGGAGGGTCTGCAGGGGTTTCGGCTGGTGCAGGCGACGGAGGCGGCCCACCCTCAAGCGGGGGTCTACTGGCCGGTGGGCCACATCATCGGGTACGAGCACACCTTTATGAACCTGGTCGCGGACGCTGTGACGGCGGTCTGCGAGGGCCGGGATCCGAGCCCGAACATGGAGGACGGTCTGGCTAACCAGAGGGTTTTGGCGGCTGTCGAGCGGTCGGCGGAAACGAGGCAATGGGTCGCGCCTTCTTAATCCTGCTTGCGCTGGTGGCGGGCGGCTGCACGGTGCGTCCGGCTGAGAAGCCGCGTTCGAGCCTGGACCAAGCGGGGGCAGAGTCTGTCGGCACAGAGGGGCCGAAGACCGTCCCGCTGGACATGGCCCAGGCTTACATAGCCGAGGTCCAGTGCGGCAGGAACGAGCTTGGTGGGAAGGTGAGGTCACTTTCGCCGTTCGACGTCCACCAGAAGTGGACGGAGGAGTTTGTCTCGGACACCGTCGCCGAGGCGAAGTGGCTCAAGAAGGGTGAGCGGATCGAAGGATCGATGGTCGCGCACATGGGGAGCGACTCGGCGGAGGTGGACATTTCGATCACTCGGGTGGACTCAGAGACGTTTGCCGTGCGGGCGGTTTGCAGCGACGAGACGATCCACGGGGCGTTGAAGGTCGCTCTGGGGGCCAACAAGGGCTAGGCGATCTTGCCTTGGTTGACGTGGGACGTCCAGTCGCCGAGGTAGAGGACCTCTTCTTCGAGCGTGACGCCGTACTTTTCGTGGACGCATGCGGTGACGTGCTCTGCAAGTTGGCGGATCGCGGTGGCGGTGGCTCCCCCCGTGTTGAGGAGGAAATTGGCGTGTCTTTGTCCGACCATCGCCCCTTGGTGCCGGTGTCCTTTGAGGCCGCAGGACTCGATGAGCACCCCGGCTGGGACGACCCCGTTCTCCCTCATGCCTTCGGTGAGTCCTTCGATGGTGTTGGCCAGGTCCGGGTCGATGACGTTTTTGAAGAAGGAGCCTGCGCTCGCCTGGGGCGGTTGCTTGCCGATCCTCTGCCGCTGGAACTCGCGGGCTGTGTCGTAGATCGTCCTGGGTTCGGACAGGGCGAGTTGGAGCCGGAGCCGGAGGACGGTGATGTGGGGCGGTTCCGGGCGGCGGAGGATGGAGTCGCGGTAGGAGAGCTGGAGGTATTCGGGGGCGACCCACTTGCGCTGGCCGTCGTGGACGATCTCGACCTCGGTGAGGAGGCTGCCGATATCGGACCGGTACGCGCCAGCGTTGCTGACGACCGCCCCTCCGATGGTGCCGGGGATCCCGACGGCGAACTCCAGGCCGGAGAGTCCTGCCTGGGCTGCGCAGAGGAAAACGTCTTGGAAGGCGGCTCCGGACTCGGCGGTGACGGTCTCTTCGGAGGTGACGACGACCTTGGACGCCTGGTTGAAGACGACGAGTCCGGGGACACCGGAATCGGACGGGAGGATGTTGCTGCCCGATCCGAGGACAGTCGTGGCCCGGCGGTTGCGCCAGGCCCATTCTGCGGTGTGGGCGAGACCGTCGACGGTGCGGGCGGTGGTGAACTCTTCGGCGTTGCCGCCAGCCTTGAGGGTGGTGAGGAGGCGGAGGGACTTCCCTGTCTCGATCGGGGGTGCGGGCTCAGGCAAACGTCTCACCCATGATCTGTGGCCGTTTGGCCTGGGAGATGCTTGGCTGGGCCACGTAGAGCGGGGCGACGGCCTCGGCCCGCACGCGTTGTCCCGGCAGAGCGAAGGCGGTTCCGATCTTGATCGGAGCGGGGGGTGGTGGCTGGTCGGTCTTGACGATGGTCGGTTGCTCGCCGGGAGAGCGGTGGAACGCCTCGCCTTTTCGGCTGGGGATCGAGACAGGGGCGTTTGGATCGACGAGGTCGAACGCTGTGTGACAGACGACTTCCTTGCCGGCCAGGTGCGCCCAGACCTTGACCATCGTGACGCCGACGCGGACGCCGGTGAAGCTCCCTGGGCCGATGTCCAGGTGGAACTCGGTGACACGGTCGAGGTCGACCTGTAGCTCTGTGAGGATCGAGGCGAGGACGGCGGTCGCGTTGCGGTCGGAGGGTCTGGAGACTTCTTGGACGCGGCCCTCTTTGAGGACTGCGACGAAGACGTTTGGCCCGCTCGTGGAGACCGCGAGCTTCATTGGGCGGAGATGGAGACCTGTCCGGCGAGGCTGGCAAGGTTCTGTTTCGC
>CAZGER010000185.1:3385-4611 GCA_964524565.1 uncultured Chthonomonas sp.
CGTCAAAGTCGGCGGGCGACCCGGTCCATGATGCGACCCAGCCGTACCCGTTCGCCCACCCATAAGCTGTCCATGAGACGAGTTCGCCATCGGTCGTCGGCCCTTGTCGGCGGATGACGCTGACCAGGAACGCGGCGGCGTTGTAACCCGGTTTGTCCTCTTCCCTTTTGGTGACGGTGGTCATTCGTGTCAGGGACAGTCCGGACTGGCGCAGGTACTCGCGCTTGACCTGGTCCCTGTCGCCTGTCATGGCGGCGAAGGAGACGGTCGTTCCGCCAGGGCCGGAGGCGACGCCTTGGTCGAGCTGCCAGCCTTGCGGGAAGTAGGCGTAGATCCCGCGGCTTTGGTCGGCTGTGACCCTGACGGGAGCGATGACGGCCTTGGGGGGCGCTTGGTCCTCTGGCTTGAGGATGTAGGTCTTGGTGCCGGTGCGTGGGTCGGCGTTGAGCTTGCCCTCGGTGTCGTCTTCGTCGTTTTTGGGCTTGTTGACGGTGGGGCGCTTTTCGTCCGGCATCCTGCCGGAGACGGTGGAGATCGACAGGAGGACGCTGTGCCACTGTTCTTCGGCGGTCTCGGCGACCGGTGGCGGGCTGATGAGCCTGAAATTGAGCTTGTACGGCAGGACGCTGAGGAGGAGCCCAGCGAGGACGACGCGGGTGTTCTCGGCCTTGCCCTCTTGGTAGCGGGTGAGGAGGAGGGGGACGCCCAGGAGCTCTTCCTCCCACTGGCGGATGACCTGCCTTCCGCTTTGGGAGTTGATCTGGAGCATGATGTTCTGCCAGTTTTCCTTGGTCTGGCTCATGTCGCTGCGGATGATCTGGACTCGGACGGGCTGGTTCTGGACCTGGAACTCGAGGACGTCGTAGAGCCGCTCTTTTCTGAGTCTCCACGCGGCCGGGTAGCTAAACCGGAGGTCGAGGTCTTTGTCCTCGTAGACCTTGGTGTCCTGCTGTGCGGCTATCGTGCAGGCGGCGATGAGTGTCAGCAACGGCATAGAACCCTCTTGGTAACAGACGACCCTTGTGCCCTTACAGTATCCAAGGTTTGGGTCTTAACGAACCCTACCTGACAGGTGGTAGCCTGAAGCGCGATGGCCCTAGGTTCTTTGATGGAACGGGAGATCCGGGAGCAGCCTGGGGTCCTTGCCACGAACTGCGGCAGGTACTTTGAGGAGGCCGAGGCTGCGGTGGGTGGCCTTGCTCCGGAGCTTGTCGTGCTGGTTGCCA
>CAZGER010000186.1:0-4580 GCA_964524565.1 uncultured Chthonomonas sp.
ACCCGAACGCCGCGGAGGTGGCGGAGGTGATCATCGGCAAGCACAGGAACGGCCCGACCGGAACCGTCCTGCTAGGGTTCCAGCCCGCGTACACCAGGTACACCCTACTGGACGACGCCAGCAAAGACAACTACCGCCGGGCAGCCAAGAGCCAGCAGTCCGACGAGTAGTTCCACTGGTCCGCCGCAAGGCACCGGTACACTTTCGGCCCGATGGCTCTTGACAAAGTGACTGCCCCTGGCATCCGCCGTATGAAGGGCCAGAAGCGGATCGTCTGCCTGACCGCTTACGATAAAACGTTCGGGGCCCTGGCAGACCAGGCGGGGGTCGATCTTGTGCTGGTGGGCGACTCACTTGGGAACGTCGTGCTGGGGCAAGGTTCGACGGTGGCCGTGACGATGGACGAGATGGCGCACCACGTTCGGGCAACCCGGCAGGGTGTTGCGCGGGCACTTTTGGTCGGGGACCTGCCCTACGGATCGTACAATTCCAGCACGGCCCAGGCGGTCGACAACGCTGTCCGATTGATGAAGGTCGGAGCCGAGGCGGTGAAGCTGGAAGGCGACTATCCAGAGGCCGTCCGCGAGATCGTGAGGAGCGGAGCGCCGGTGATGGGGCATGTCGGGTTCACGCCGCAGTCCGTCAACCAGTTCGGGGGCTTCAAGGTTCAGGGCAGGCACAACCCAGACGCCGTGCTGCAAACGGCGCTCGCGCTGGAGGCGGCCGGCGCGTTCGCGATCGTGCTCGAACTGGTGCCAGCCGAGCTCGCCAAGAGGATCACCGAGAGCCTGACGATCCCGACAATCGGCATCGGGGCGGGGATCCACTGCGACGGCGAGATCCAGGTGATGCACGACATCCTCGGGCTCTCTGAAAAGCCGTTCAAGCACTCTCGGCGGTTCAGCGACGTGCGCAAGGCTGTCCTGCGGGGGTTCCGGGGCTACGGCGAGGCGGTCCGGTCAGGCGCGTTTCCATCGGAAGAGAACTCGTTTTGATCGTCGCCAAGACCGCGGATGAAGTTCGAATTGCGCTGCAGGGCCGAGGGTCTGTGGGGTTTGTGCCGACCATGGGCGCTTTGCACAGGGGCCACGCTTCCCTACTGGACCAATGCCGGACCGAGTGCGAAACGGTCGTCCTCTCGATCTATGTCAACCCGCTCCAGTTTGGCCCCAAAGAGGACTTTTCGAAGTACCCAAGGCCGATCCAGGCGGACCTGGAAGTTGCCGAACGCGCGGGAACCGATGTCGTCTTTGCTCCAGACGGGGCTGACCTGACGGGTGGGATGCTCACAAAAGTCACGGTCTCGGGTGTTTCAGAACTCTTCGAGGGAGCTATGCGACCTGGTCACTTTGACGGGGTCGCCACCATCGTCTGTAAGTTGTTGAACATCGTTCGTCCCGATGTCGCGTACTTCGGGCTCAAGGACCTTCAACAGTGCGCCGTTGTCCGACAGGCAGTCGCCGACCTTGGTATCGCAACACGCTTGGAACTGTGCGAGACAGTCCGCGAAGAGTCCGGACTTGCTCTGTCCAGTCGGAACGAGTATCTAGACAAACGTCAACGCAAAGATGCGGCATTACTCTACCGGACACTTTGCCTTGTTGCAGAACAGCTAAGGGCCGGGAACGAGAAGGAACCATCGTTCAGGGACGCGCTTGCCACGCTCACCGAGGCTGGATTCGATACAGAGTATCTTGATCTGGTCGATCCCAGAACGATGAAACCGGTATCGGTGGCCAGTCCTGGTAGTAGGCTCGTCATAGCTTCACGTTATTGCAACGTACGACTGATCGACAATATTCTTGTGACGCCGTTAGGACCTAATCCTGCGTTCTGAGATTATCACAGTGGTATTGTGCAGCCGTCGGGCCAATTCCAGTC
Organism: uncultured Chthonomonas sp.; assembly: GCA_964524565.1. Lineage (GTDB taxonomy): Bacteria > Armatimonadota > Fimbriimonadia > Fimbriimonadales > Fimbriimonadaceae > UphvI-Ar2. Next base: position 1,882 of record CAZGER010000186.1, read on the forward strand.
CGGCACAAAAAGGAACCCCACCCCCATGGCACGCAGTATCGACAAAACAAAATTTGCCCTGAAGCTGAAGGCAGAACCTAAAAACGGCATGTTGACCCTTCGGGTCGGCGTCAAAAAGTACGTCCTGCCCTTCGAAGTCCGGTTTTTGAAGTCAGACGACTACCTGTTCGTCCACATCCCCCCGACCGCAGAGGTCCTCAAGCCTTCTGGACGCTCGGTCGAGATCGTCACAGATTCCGCAGAGGGCGAAAAGGCCCTTGCGAGTTTCAAAAAGCCGCGCAAGCGCAAGTCTTCCAGATCGCGGTCTTCAGTGGCCATGCCGGACGCACTCAGCAAGGCCCTGAGCCAGGTTCCGTCCGGGTACAAGCTTGGCTACGATGCCACTGGCAACCCGAGGCTCGTCCGCACCCGCGTCCGCGGTAAAAAGTAAGGAGCCAGTCTAAATTGTATGGGGCCGGGTCGCTTGACCCGGCCCCAAACATATTCAAACATTAGACCTTTAGCTCACCAGTGGAAGTCATCGTCCCCCAAAAGGGTCTGGATGTAGTTGAGCTGTCCGCTGTGGTAGTAGATGTGGATCGGGATGAAGAGCAGCCGCTCGAACTTCGTCACGTCGCCGAAGTCTGTCGGGATAATCTCCTCCAGTTCCTGCTCTGTCATTTTTTCGACTGTGGCAACCTGTTCGGCAACGATGTCATCGAACGATTTGATGATCTGGGCCTTCTCAGTAAAGTCGGCCGGGGCAGTGATCCATCCTTCTTGTGGAATCACCGTCGGTTCATCGCCCCTAACCGACCGCCCCAAATGGTCGTTGACCAGGTTGATCTCGTGGACAATGTCCGCCACCGTCCTTGCCTTTTCACCGAACGACTTGGTGAAGGCAGACTCGGGCAATGCCTCTAGGTCGGCATGGAACGCTTTGACGGCGCGTTCCATACGGACTTTCAGGATGTCTTTCAGTTGAAGTGCCATGGTCTTATTGCGGATCGAAGACCCCAAGTGGTTCCGACGTCTCCCATGCGCCACGCGTAAAGTCGGGAAAATCGACCGATGCCCCACGGTTGGCGACGCTGTACACAGAGAGCGGCGTGACGGCCGACCAAGCGGCGGCATCGTACACGTCTTGGTCCAGTGGTTCGCCGTTCCTAAGGCAATAAACGATCCGCCAGATCATTAAGAAGTCCATCCCTCCGTGTCCGCCGACCTTCTGAGCGAGCGACCCTTGCTTCTTCCAGAACGGGTGCTCGTATTTGTCGAACCACTCTTTCAGGCCGTCCTTCTCTGCCCAAGTGTCGGTGTTCTTGGTGAGCCCTTCCAGCACGCCACGGTTGGGAAACCCGCCCCAGACACCCTTTGTCCCCTGGATGAGATTGAGCCGGTTGTATGGGCGCGGTAGCTGCTCGTCCCACTGGACCATGATCGTGCGTCCCCGGACCGTGCGGATGATCGAGGTGTTGATATCGCCGCAAACGAACTTGGACTTGTTCCACTTGTGGTCCGCCGGGAAGTTCCTCTTTGCGTAGATCCCCCGGACCCGTGAGTTGCAGCTGACAGAAGACATGAAATCGAACCTGTCGCCACGGTTGACCTTCATGTACTGAGCGACCGGCCCCAGGCCGTGGGTCGGATATAGGTTTCCGTTGGTCTTTTGGTAGTGGACCGTCCGCCAAGAGCCTGTCCCGCGCTCCACCTCGTGCATCTGGCCCCGCAGATCGTGGATGTAAGCCCCTTCACCATGAAGCATCTCGCCCAAAGCACCCGAACGGACAAGGTTCAGGCACATAAGCTCTTCTCTGCCGTAGCAGACGTTCTCCATCATCATGCAGTGGAGCTGGTTCCTTTCGGCTGTGTCGACGAGCTTCCAACAGTCCTCGATACTCAAGGCAGCCGGCACTTCGACAAAAACGTGCTTGCCTCTGTTGAGCGCGTCAAGGGCCATCGGGACGTGCCACTCCCACGGGGTGGCGATAATCACCGCGTCGATGTCGTTCCGATCGAGCATCTTGCGGTACTCGTGTTCGTCGCCGACATAGACGGCCGGGGCCGGTTGTCCCGCCTTGGTGACCATCGCGGCGGCGCGGTCGGCCAGGTCCTTGTACATGTCGCAGATCGCAACGACCCTGGTCCCCTCGCAGGCCAGCACGCTCCCAACATGGCCCGGGCCACGGGCTCCGACGCCGATAAACCCAAAACGCACGGTGTCCATCGGCTTGGCCGCGAACCCGGCCAAGGACTTGCCCTGTCGCCGGGGCGCCCTGGCGCTTGGTCTGTCTTGCTCAAGAAAGCCGAACGACTTGGCACCGATGGCGGAGATGCCGGCCAGGCCAGTCATGCGTAGGAAATCGCGTCGATCCATAGCCCATTCTGGCACCAGTACGGTCGCGGTTGGGCTGCCCGCGACCAGCACCTCCCGCAAACAATCGAAAATCCGTCGGGGGCGGCCCAGGGCACTGGCCCGGCCCAAACGCGGCTCCCACAATTGGTAACCTCGGCACACGATGCCGTCGGACAAAAAGACAGTCAGTGACCTTGATCTTGCCGGAAAGCGCGTCCTCGTGCGGTGCGACTTTAACGTGCCCTTGGACGGGAGCCGGATCACCGACGACACCAGGATCGTCGCTAGCCTGCCGACCATCCGGTACCTGCTCGAAAACGGGGCGTCCGTGGTTCTTTGCAGCCATTTGGGCCGGCCCAAAGGC
>CAZGER010000187.1:0-4574 GCA_964524565.1 uncultured Chthonomonas sp.
CCACGACCCAGGACAGTCTCGCATCCACCTCGGACATTAAGGGTTTCCGCACATATTCCCCGCCACCGATGGTTCCGACGACGCCTTCCACCACCGGTGGCAACGGGGCCGTCACTGGCCCGGCAGACGCCAACGGAGTGCTCCCACAGCCGGATGGCCGAGCCCTCCGCGGACCGAACTCGGTCGGATACTCTGGCCCGCTCAGCCGCGACACGGGGATCCCTCCCTACTCGCCGGTGCCGAACGGTACGGTCATCGTTCCGCAAGGCGGACCCGCCCTTGGCTCCGCTAACCAGGGTGGACCCGACCCCAACGGTTCTGGGTTCGAACCCAGCAACGGCGGTGAGGCAAAGACCGACGATCCTGGCATTATCGAGATATCCGTCGTCAATGGCAACGGTAACCCCGGTCGTGTCGACGGTGGCCAACCAGCCGATGACAAGTCTGCCGACGTCCTCATCGCCAAAGCGCGCAACCTCGCTGCCCAAGGCGACAACCTGGGCGCGGCGGCGGCTTATGAGCAGGCGATCCGCGCCGGTGCCGCCAGCGGTGCGACCTACCAACGCCTGGCCCAGTGCTACGAGCGGGCGGGCCGGAAATCCCAAGCCATCACAGCCTACAACAAGGCTATCTCGTCCTACGAACGACAAGTCGCTTCCGGCCAAGGCGGTTCCAGGGCTCAAACGGCCCTCGACGCCTGCCGCCGGGCGGTCACTGCCCTCGGAGGGTAGTGTGCGCAAACTCCTCCTTCTGTGCCTCGTCTGCCTGTCGGCGTGGGCGTGCGCCGCGCCAAGGCTCCTGATCGTCCAGTTCCGGGAGGAGAACAACGATGAGACCGATCTGAACCTGCGGATCGACATCTACATCGCCCAGGCGGTCGACGACATCGGGCAGGTCGAACCTGTCGTCTGGTCCAGCCTTGACCCTGTGTTCCGTAAGGCGTTCGACGAGGGCAAGATCGGGCTGGAGCAAGAAGCCCCGACCGAGAAAGAACTCCCGAACGTCGCCCGTATCCTGGAGGCCGATTACGTACTCGTCGTCCGGGCGACTAAGCTCGAAGGGCAGGTCACGCCGACCGCCGTCCTCTACAGAGGCGGCCTCTCCAACAAGGTCTGGACATACGGAAGGTGGAACAAGCGCGACTACATCGCCGAGATCTCCGTCGATGGCAGGATCGACCCGGACGAGGTCCGCGACCTGAACCGCAAGCTCACCAAAGACCCGACCGGGATCATGTCCGTCACGATCGATGGCCGGCCGGACTGGGATTCGACCGCCACGACCATCGCTAGGACGTGGGCCATGATGTGGGAGCGGACCGCTTTCAAGCACCTGGAAGCCCATCCCAAGGTCACGCCGAACGTGCTCACGCCCGACCAGGGCGGCCCAAAGGGAACGGGGGCCGAGATCCCGACCGTCCCCTACGATGAGATCGACGCCGCGGTCAAGAAATTCTCGAGCGAAGGCCGGCTCGATCTGGTCGCGATGCTCCTACGTGACGCGGTCGACCGGTACCCGTTCGATGTCGGGCTCCGAACTAGGCTCACGCGCGCTCTTTCGGATCTTGGGCAGAACGAGGCCGCAGCCCAGGAAGCCGAGCGGGCCGCCCTCATCTCGCGCGATTCTGCCCGCCTTTGGCTCGACGCTGCCCGGTCTTGGCTCCTTGCCGAGAATCCGGTCCGCGCCCAAGAAGCCGTCAACCAGGCCCTTGCCAGGGGCGCACAGGGTCCCGAGTCCAGCGCCCTGCTTGGTGAGATCTACGTCCTGTCAGGCGACTTCCCCGCTGCTGTCGCTGCCTACACGCGCTCGATTGAGGCTGGCCCGACCCCGAGCGCCGTCATCGGCAGGGCGATCGCAAACGGCCTGGCGGGAGAGGCGGAAGCCTGCGCCAACGACCTAAAAGCGCTCGTGGACATCGACCCCGACACCTACCTACGGGCATACCAGACGGCAGTGACCCTCGCCGACAACCGGATCGACATCATTTCCAAGTCGCTCAGGGAACTCCCACCCCTGCTCAGGCTCCGTAAGAAAGATCCTGCCCTCGTGGCCCAGGCGGCCGCGATGGAGAGGCAGGCTAGGGCCCTTTCCACCCTCATCGACAATATCATCGCCCCTGAAAGGTTTGCGGGTTCACACCGAACGCGGGCATTGGCACACAAGTTGATTCTTCAATCATCCCAGGAGATACTTGATTTTGCAAAGACCGGTGACGACGATCTCGGCGAAGAAGGAACGATCAGCCTCGGCGAGGCCCTTCGGCTCTTCCCCACCGCAAGGTCAGAGTTCCGCCAAGAAAGGCAAAACCAGATTCTCACGTACTGAGGTGTACTCAATTGATTGAATTTTTGCAGATGGTGGGACTCATGTCCGTCACATTCGCCGCTTCCATGGCGATAGCGTACTTCTGGGCAGCCAGAAAACGTAAGCTCGTTGTTCTCGTCCCGATCCAGGAAAACACACGGGTCAGGATGGTTGGCCCCGGCGGCTCGTACCGCTGTTACTTCCTTCGGCGCTCCAAGTCTGGGCTCGTCTTCTCAGCACCGCTCCAGCGCGACCGCTACATCCCCGTCAGGGTCGGCGAGACCATGATGGTTCAAGCACCCCTGGCCGACTGCGTCTTGACCTTCAGGGCCGCGATCACCGGACGCGACCAGGACTCGCACGAATTCACCCTCGCGTTCCCAGAACGCATCCGCCACGTCGACCGGCGCTGCGAACCCAGGAAGACTGACATGGCAGGCACGATCGTCGCCATCAACGGCCAACCGGCCACGATCGTCGATCTGAGCGCCTCTGGTGCCAGGATCGTCTCTTCCACCGATGTCCGGCCCGGCGACGCTGTGAGGGTCGATCTGCCCCACGAATACGGCACGGCGTACGGGTGGGCGCTCGAATCGTTTGCTTCGTCCCTCGGCAGGACACCGGCCCAAGAGCTCCGTATCCGGTTCGAGACGCCCCTCAGCGGACTCACCAGATCAGCGCGGCGCCTTTTCCCCGCCGGAACCTAGACCAAGCCCGGACAGACGAATTAAGTGGCCCCGCCTGGGAAACGGGGCCTTGGGTTGGACCGGGCCTTCATTAAGTCGGCCCTTGCGTGTTGAGGAGGATTCGCGTCCATGTATTTCAACGAACGGATCGCCCTGTGATTTCCCGGTGTGTACAAAAGTCCCAAAAAAGTGCACATCGCGCCTGAAGTTCCCAGTATTTCTGCCGAGGATTCTGACTGGGGAACCTATCGATGCAGTTTGCCAGCAGTCCCGAGAGAGAGAGGATTGTCAAGAAGATCCTGGACGGCGAGTACGTCACCAAGGAGAACGCGACCAAGCTTCTCAAGAGCCTTACCTTGGTCGCCCTCGTCTGGGGATTGGACCTTCTCGCCTCAAAGTGGCTGGGAACCACCCACGCTTTGGCGTACCTGTACTTCGTCCCCGTGTGGTACGCGATCAAGGTCGGAGGCAAGGTGCTCGGCGGCGTCACTGGCTTCGTCACCACGCTGGTGGTGTGTTTTTCGTGGCACAACGCTAACCCGGGGGCCGCTCTCTTCACCCACCTGCTCGTTTTTGCCGTCCTAGTGCACGCTTTTGACCACACCGAGTCCCGGATCACCCGGGCAAACATCATGGCCGAGACGGACGCCCTGACAGGGCTGCTCAACCACCGTGGGTTCATGTCCAAGGCCAGGTTCTGCGTCAACCACGCCGTCAAGGTCAACGACCCTGCCTGTGTCATCGTTTTGGACTGCGACCGGTTCAAGCAGATCAACGACGCCTTTGGCCACTCCGCCGGCGACCGCGCCCTTTCGGTGATTGGGCTCGCGATCAGGTCCGCCCTTCAAGGCGGCGACGTCGCGGGCCGAACGGGTGGCGACGAGTTCGCTATCATCCTCCCCGACTGCGACGAACTCGGGATCGCCGTGTTCCTGAACAAAGTCAAGACAGAGGTCAAGCGGCACCGCATCGACAACTTTGAAATCAACCTCTCCCACGGGATTTCGGTCGTCGGCAGCGACGGCGTGACCGTCGAGGGGCTCATGCAGGTCGCTGACCGGCGGATGCTTGCCAACAAGGCCAATCTTAAGGCCGCTGTGGAAGCGGTCCAGGCGCGATCCAGGGTCAACTAGCCTGCGAAAACGCCCCGTGCCCAAAGTGGGTCACGCGGTTCTTGCCTTCTGCCTTCGACTGGTACAAAGCCCTGTCTGCCTCGTCGATCAAGGTCTGGGCGGACTTGTTCATGCTGTAGACCGTCGAGACACCGATCGACACGGTGCACGGTCGGCTCGGCACTGCCGCCATTTGCACCCGCCTTCGCAGCTCTTCTGCCACCGCCAGGGCGGCAGACTCTGAAGCCGCCGGCAAGACCATCATAAACTCCTCGCCACCGTAGCGCCCGACACCGGCTGTCTGCGGGCAAGACTGCTTGAGCACCGATGAGATCACGCGCAGGGCCTCGTCCCCCGCGATATGTCCAAACTCGTCGTTGAGCAGCTTGAAGTTGTCGACGTCGAGAAGGATCACGGAACATGGCGCGCCGATCGTGGAGTTCTGCTGCATGCACGACCCCAGAAAGTACAT
>CAZGER010000188.1:0-4554 GCA_964524565.1 uncultured Chthonomonas sp.
GGCCGACGTACTAGCCGTACCCGACACACGCGCCGAGCAGGGCATCGTGCTCGAAGGCTGTGACGAGGCTCCTTGCCTGGAGCCACTCCAATCGCTCGACGGTGGAGACCGGCGGCTTGGCCGGAACGTGGGCCGCTTCTTTGAGCATCCACAACTGCGAGTACCACGAGATGTCGTCCAGGCCCCCGTTCCCCAGTTTGACGTGGCGGTTGCGGAGTTTGGGCGAGACCCGCTCCGACTCGATGCGCTTTTTCATCGCGACGAGGTCGACGAACTCTTCGTGGGTGGGGGTCCGGCCGTAGCTGAGCTCGCGGACCTGGCGCTCCATCTGCGGGTTGCCGCACACGAGCCTGGACCGGCCGAGGGCAAAGCGCTCCCAGGCTTCGATGGACTGCTCGCTGTACCTTCTGAGCGCGGAGGGGGTCGTCGCGAGGCGGCCGCTCCTGCCTTCAGGCCGCAGGCGCAGGTCCACCGAGACAGGCGCGCCCAATGCCCTCAGGTCCCTGGCCGCCACCAGGCCAGACCTCACCAGGTCGGAGGCGGCGCTGGCTACGTCGTCGTCGGCCAGGACCAGGATATCGGCGTCTGACTCGGGCGAGCACTCCCTGGCCGCGTAGCTCCCGAGGGCGATGACGGTCAGGGGTGGGTCGCCGTGCATCAGCGAGACCAGGAGGCGGTCGATGTTGTCCGAGAGCCCCCGGCCTAGGTCGTAGCCCGGCACGAGAACCGACTTGGCCAGGCACCTGAGCCACCCGTTGCGGACGGAGCTGGCCAGGGCGATCGGCTGGAGGTCGGTCTGGTAGGGGGTGGGAACCTGGTCCTCTACGATCTCGCCGCTCAAAATCTGCTCTGTGACCGCGACCGAGGTCTTGAGGGCGGGCAGGATCCCTGGGGCGTGGAGGGTAACGGCCTCGACCCGCGTCCGGCTCGATTCGTTCTCTTGAAGGCTCTTGAGGAACGAGGCGGAGCCTTCCATGTCGCCGACCCAGCTTTCCGGGACGTTCTCGCCCTGCCTCACCGACGGACTGCCGAACGCCTGGCTGTACCAGTGCCGGATCCTCGCCCTGTGGTGGCCCAGGGCGGACTCGAGCGCGTGGACGGTGGCAAGGCCCATCGACGAGGCGATCGCGTGGCGTTCGCCGACGTTCTGCGGCAGAACGTGGGTCTGGAGGTTGCCGACCAGCTGGCACCTGTGTTCAAGTTTTCTTAGAAACTTGTACCCTTCAGTCAGTTCTGACCAGGATTGTGAGTTCATCCTGCCCAAACCGTGGAGTGCGTCCATCGCGTCAATCGTGCGGCTGACCTGGAGTTCTTCGTGCGCCTTGCCGTGGAGCATCTGCTGGATCTGGGTGAGGAACTCCACGTCCCGGATGCCTCCGACCCCACGTTTGAGGTCGTTGGGGTCGGAGACGGCCTCTGTCTTGTCCCTCATGTCCAAAAGGGACTGAATTGCAGACTCGCTCCTGGCCCCGCGAAAGACGCGCCTTGCCCTCAGGCTGGACCACCGCTGCGGGATGTCGCCTGTGTCGGGCAGGACGTGGGTCCGCACCAGGGCCAGTTCTTCCCAGGGCATCGCGTGGCGCTCATAGTAGGACTCAACGGCGGACATCCGGTTCACGAGCGGCCCTTGGCTTCCGAACGGCCTCAGGCGCAGATCGACCCGGTAGAGGTTGCCCCGGCCCATGTGGTCGGTGAGGGCGGCGCGGAAGACCTCGCAGAACCTTGACAGGCTCGTGAGCTCGTCGTCGGTGGTCTCATCGGGAGCGACGAAGGCCAGATCCAGATCCGAGGAATAGTTCAGCTCTTTTGCCCCAAACTTTCCCATACACACGATCGAGAGCGGGCAGGGTGCTTCCTGTCCAGTGCGGGAGCAGTAGAAGTCCCACGAACACTCCAGGGCGAGGAGGACGAGCCCTTCGGCCAAAACGGAGATGTCGTGCCAGATGTCCTTTTGCTCGTTCAGGTCAGCGATGTCCCGGGCGGCGATCAGGAGTTGCCACCTTTGTTTAATGAGGCGCAGGCGATCCAGACGGTGGGTGTAGGAGGCGGTGTGGGCCAGCAGACCCTTGCCTTCCGAGATGATGCCCTCCACCGTCGGCCTTTGGGCGAGCACGTCCGGATCCAGGATCGACGAGGCGAACTCGGGGTTCGCCGACAGGAGGTCGGAAAGGTGCTGGCTGTAGGTGAGCACCGAACCAAGGACGCGGGCCAGCTGGTGGGCGTCTTGAGCCTGGTCGATCAGGGCTGCCGGGCTGCTCATGCCCAAGAGGAGCCTTTCGAACCGGACGAGCCCTTGGTCCGCGTTCGGGAGCTTGGCAAAGATCCCCCGGACAACGGGTTTGACGTCCCGCCGACACGCCTGGCCGATTCGATTGATCGATTCTTCTGCGCGGGCTTGGTTCTGGAACATGCGACTAGCCAGGGTCGGTCCGGCTGTCCGCAGGATACACTCTGGGCATGCGATCCCTGGCCCTGGCTGCCTTCGCCGCGCTCGCCCTGTGCGGGTGCAGACAGCAGTCCATCGTTGGAACTTGGGAACAATCGGGTCTTGTCGGCAGGCGGGTCACGTTTGCCGACGACGGGACTTTCTCGGTGACGGGCAACGGCATGGCGGCGGCCGTGAGCCTGGTCGGGACCTACACGATCGACAAGAACAGGTTCACGCTCAAGGGCCTGAAGACGAAGTCGAACATCCCCTTCGCGCCGATCGCGGAGGCGGAAATGCCGGGAGGACAAGACGTCCAAGGGACGTTCACGTTCAAGAACGACAAGACCCTGACGCTTCAGGGGACGATGATCCTGGACGGTTCGTACACGAGGGCGGCCGAGTGAGCAACCGGCGGGTTGCGGTGGTCATGGCCGGTGGCGCCGGCGAGCGGTTTTGGCCCGTCTCGACCAAGGAGCGGCCGAAGCAGTTTTTGCACCTGGCCCAACCTGAGACGTCGCTGTTGCAAGACTCGGTCAGTCGTGCCGTGTCGCTCGCTGGACCGGACGACACCTACATCGCCACTGGGCGTCACCTTGCGGACGTCTCCCTGACCGAGTGTCCGAACCTGCCCCGGGCGAACGTCCTTGCCGAGCCTTCCAAGAGGAACACGGCTGGATGCCTGGTGTGGGTGGCGGCCAACCTGATCGCGCAGGACCCAGACGGATGGGGCGAGACGACGGTCGGCATCTTGACGGCGGACCAGAGGATCTCCACCGACGAGCAGTTCGTGCGGACCTGCGCCTTGGCGATGTCCGCCGCCGAGCAGGAGGGGGCGATCGTGACGATCGGCATCCCGCCGGACCGGCCCGAGACCGGCTTTGGCTACATCGAGGTGGGTGAGCCTGTCGGCGACGTTCACAAGGTCGTCCGCTTCCGCGAAAAGCCCAGCCTGGACCTGGCCAAGGAATTCCTGGCCCACGGTGGGTTTCTGTGGAACTCAGGAATGTTTTTCTATACGCTTCCGACGTTTGTTAGGGAGCTGACCCTCGCTCAGCCAGAGATGGCGGCAGCGATGCACAAGATCGCAGGGCACCTTGCGAGGGGAGAATCGGACGCTGCGAGCGCCGCCTTTGATGCCCTCCCGTCGATCTCGTTCGACTTTGCCGTGATGGAAAAGGCCGACAGGGTCTTGACCGCCAAGGCGCGGTTTGTATGGGACGACTTGGGTGCGTGGGACGCCATCGCCCGCAGCTACACCCCGGACGCCGAGGGGAACGTCTCACTGGGCTCGGCCCGCCATATCGACACGAGTGACACGATCGTCTACAACGAGGTTCCTGGTCTGGAGGTCTGCACCCTAGGGATCGAGGGGTTGATCGTTGTCGTCACGAACGGCACGGTCCTGGTCTGCGACCGCGAGAGGGCACAAGAGGTCAAGCGTTTTCTGAGCGAGTGACGGCGGCGAAAACCGGCTCCAGGAACTCCAGCAGGTTGTCCCCGCTGGAAAAGCGCAGTCCTTGGATGCCCGCGGCAGAAGCGGCCGCCATGTCCGTTTCTTTGTCGCCGACCATCCAGCACTTTTGGGGATCGATGCCCAGTTCCTGGACGGCGGCGGTCACGAGGGTGGGGCTTGGCTTTCGGCCGGGACAATTCTCTTCTGGCGCGTGGGGACAAAAGTAAACGGCATCGACCTCGATTTGCCCTTCCAGCCACTCTGTCAGGCGCATGAACTGCCCAAGGGTGTAGAGCCCCCTCCCGATCCCGGACTGGTTGGTGACGATCGCGACCGCCATTCCCAGTCCTTTGGCACGCCGGACCGCCTCGACCGCGCCGAGGACGAACTCAAACTCCTCGATGCTGGCGACAAACCCCCTGTCGACGTTGATGACCCCGTCCCGGTCCAAGACCAGGCCGAACCTTGTTCCGGCGCCTTGGGCCGGCGCAAGGTCGTTGCAACTGCGGACAATCATCACCCGGTACGGACGTGCGGTGCGACCCTGGTGGGGCGGCATTTTTCACTCAAGTGTCGAGTCTGCCAAGATTGGCCCGAGAATAGCGTTAACCGAGCTAGGCGCTCAGGTATTCTCCAATGCGCTTCCTGGGGCAATTGCACGATGTCGACCGTT
>CAZGER010000189.1:0-4536 GCA_964524565.1 uncultured Chthonomonas sp.
GACGTTGGGCGCGACCATGTTGTAGTCGTAGCTGTCGATAATCTTGTCGCGGTAGAAATCAATGAGGCCGACCATCCAGTCCTTGCCACCGATGTCCACCACGTCGAACCATTCAGCGTCGGCAGGTGTCTTCTGTAAATACCCCAAGATCACACCTGCCTCGTTCGCAGTGATGCTGCCGTCCTCGTTAAGGTCTCCAAAAGGAATGTTCACTTGCACACCGGTCACCTCTCCCGACTGGAACACCCATTGATAGTGGCGTCGCAAACAGTAAGGCGCGGTCAGATAAACGTCATAGGTCCCGTGATCGTAAGGGGTGGTGTCCATACCAAATGTGCCGCTCTCAACATTCGTCCAGAACGAATCCTGGCCCACTATGTCGATACTCATCGTTGTCAAGTGGCTGGGCGTGACAGTGCCAAAAAGCGCGTCTGTTGCAATGCGCATATCGGATAAGAAAATCTTCTCGCTCCCCATGGACGATGCCGTCGCAACTGTGACGTTGCCCCCGGATATGTTTTCTGAGGCTCGGGTGCTTAACAAGACCATCGATGACAGAACGTCCAACGTTGCTGTCTTAGTACCGGAGCCTGTCCAGACAAGGCTCCGTGGATTGGTTCGGATAGAGTGCTGGCGCGTCAGATCATGTTCAGCCTCGCCAACTCCCGTCATTGCTTGGTTCAGTTTGACCCTGCTCAAGTCGGATCCCGAGCTCGCCGAAGTCCCGGCTTGCATCGCGTTGACCGCGACCGAACCGGTCTGGATGCTCGTCAAAAGAAATGTGACCTTTGTCGTGCTGTCGACAAACTCGGTAGTCGATATCGTCCACCTAAGATTGGCCAGGGCGTCATGAACCTGCGACACAGATCCCTGGTTGGCCCGGCATGTGACAGAAGCGTTCCCCTGGATCTTGTTCCAGTTAGAACCAGACGTGACGCCCCACCCGGTAGGCAGACTCTGGCCAGCCTCATAGAATGTGTTGTTGAACACACCATAGCCAAGCCCCACGGCCGTCATAGTTGTCGCAGTCGCACCGCCTGGCCGGCTCTTACCCAATAACCCTGGACCGAACCCGATCGCCGGCGCCACCGGTGCTCCCACGGCAAAAACGACCAATAGTGTGGCCGTGCCTATCCATACACGTCCTTTCGCGACCATGGTTCAGTCTGACACACACACACACACACAGTGTCAACGGTTTGGCAAAATGACACGAGAAATGCCCCGCTGGACAGCCTGAGACCTTACGGCACCTCTAACAACCTAGAACTTCATTGGGCCGCCCGTCGAGTAGACAGCTTCCGCCAATTCCTCGGTGTGGCTCTCAAAAGGAGCAGGCAATGTCACAGACTCCCCAGTAAGGCGCTGATAAGCCCCGGCACCTTGCAGGTTTGCCCAGTTAGCAAACCTCTCGTGGGCCATTGCGGCCAACCCGCCCACCTGCGACGCTCTCAAACGCGCCGACTGTTCGGCATAGTGCAATATCGTCAGGTCAGAAACTGCCCCCAACACTTCCTGGTCTTTACTAAGCAGCTTGTAAGCCTTGCCACAGAGTTCACTCAGGAACGAGTCTCCGGATGGTTCCAAGCTGCACAACCCATCGTTGGCCCGCTTCGCCAGGCGGTCGGACAGGAAGATCCGATTGATCTCGTTCGTGCCTTCGTAAATCTTGCTGATCCGAGAATCTCTGTAGAGCCGGGCAAGAGGGAACTCTTCGGTAAAACCATAACCGCCGTAAACCTGTAGGGCTTCGTCAACAATCCTTGCTTGCGCTTCAGATGCAAACACTTTGCACGCGCTGCACTCCACTGCAAACTCCTGCGCCGCCGACTGCCTGGCCTCCACCGTGTCCGCGATGCCGACAAACGCCCGGTCGACGTTGCTCCCGGTCCGGTAGAGCATCGATTCGCAGGCAAAGTAGTGGGCCGCCATGTCTGCGAACTTCTGACGGATCAGCCCAAACTCTGAAATGGATTGACCAAACTGCTTGCGGTCTGTGGCGTACTTCGAGCTTTCGCTTATTGCATATCTTGCCGGCCCCATGCACATAGCCGCCAGTTTGAACCGGCCGATGTTCAACGAGTTCAAAGCAACGTAGTGACCCTTGCCCACCTCGTGCAAAAGACCCTCTTTGGGAACCACCGCGTTCTCCAGCACCAGCCTCGCCGTCGAAGACCCCTTCAGACCCAGCTTGTGCTCCTCCCGAGAGACAGACACCCCCGGATACCCGCGCTCCACCAAAAACGCCGAAACCTGCTCGCCGTCCACCTTGGCCATAACCAGGAAAAAGTCGGCCCATTGGGCGTTGCTGATCCACATCTTGGTGCCGTTCAACACCCAGTGGTCGCCACGGTCTTCCGCCCGCGTCGTCATCGAAAGCGCGTCAGAGCCCGAGTTCGGCTCGCTCAGCGCGTACCCGCCGAGCCACTCGCCGCTCGTCAGCTTCGGCAGGTATCTCCTCTTCTGCTCCTCCGTCCCGTATGCGATCAGGCCAAAGACAGCGATCCCCGTCGTCACCCCGTACGTGACGCTGAACGAAGCGTCCATCGAAAGCTGCTCCAAGATCCGCGCCGCCAGGTTCTTCCCCAAACCCAGACCGCCGTAAGCCTCCGGCGCATCGACCCCGCAAAGACCCAGCTCGCCCGCTTTCCGGATCAGACCCTGCATCAAACCTGCCTCCTGCTTGTCCAACCGTTCCGATACCGATAGGATCTCGTTCCGACAAAAGTCAGCGGCGATGTCAACCATCAGCCGCTCGTCAGAAGTAAAGGATTCAGGGGTGAAGATTCGCTCAGGTGTCCGGGATAAGAACGAACCGCCCTGCTCCGTTGCCTGGGCTATGCTCATAAGTAAGCTGGATTATAGTCCGCTCAAGTCTTGTCCGGCAGTTTCACAAACGCTGCCGGATCGTCACCCTGCTCGTCCAAACGGTACCCACCCTCCGAAACCGAGAACTTCTGACCAGCCCCGTCCGTGTCAGAAAGCGACAGCACACCCGCACTCAGCACGTAGGTGCCCGATGACGACTCGTCCTCCACCTTCAACCTCCAAGACCCGTCCGCCGAAAGCACAAGCGTCGGCATTGCGTCCAGACCCCCAGCCTCGGCGACCTCCTCCGGCGTCGCGTCCATCACGTACTTGCCAACAATGTCGCCGACAGTCACCGAAGCCTCCGGAACGTGCGGCTTCTCTCCAGGCTTGGCGCTAGGCTGGCACCCCGCGATCGCCACGAGCAAAAAAACCGCCAACCACAGTCTCATAGGCACAAGTCTAGCCGCACTCAAGCCGTCCCTCTGTACAATCGCCCACATGGAGGGCCTCACAGACACCATCGCCGCGCCGATAACCCCGCCAGGGAGCGGGGCGGTCGCCATCGTCCGACTGTCAGGCCCAGGGGCCCTGCCCATCGCCCTGGCCGTGACCGGAAGGCAGACCCTCCGCCCGCGCCACGCCCACCACGTCACCTACTCGACCGGCGACGACGGCCTCGCGGTCTATTTCCCTGAAGGTTCCTCCTACACTGGCGAAGACTCCGTGGAACTCTCCCTCCACGGCTCCCCTGCAAGCGTGGATCTCCTCCTCCAGACCCTCGGCGCCCACGGCTGCCGACCAGCCAATCCAGGAGAGTTCACACTCCGCGCCTTCATGAACGGACGGCTCGACCTCGCCGAGGCGGAAGGCGTCCGCGCCACCATCGAGGCCACCACCGCCAAACAGCTCCGGTTGGCCAACGAGCTCCGCTCCGGCGCAACCGTCTCCCTCGTCGCACAAGTCCACGACGCCGCTGCGACCGTCCTTGCGATGGTCGAAGCCGCCACCGACTTCAGCGAGGAGACCGGCGAACTCGACACCGCCCTCGCCCTTGCCCGCATAGCAGACGCCCAGTCGTTCACACTCAGCCTCCTGGCGACCCAAAACGCCACCCGCGTCCTCCGCCAGGGTATCAAAATCGCCATCCTCGGGCGCCCCAACGCCGGCAAGTCCAGCCTCTTCAACCGCCTCCTCGCCTACGACAGGTCCATCGTCACCCCCGTACCCGGCACGACCCGCGACACCGTGACCGCCCAGATCGTCGTCGCCGGGGTTCCCGTCACCCTCACGGACACCGCCGGGATCCGCGAATCCAACGACCACATCGAGCAAGAAGGCGTCGCCCGGTCTCTCGCCGCCGCATCAACCGCCGATCTCGTCCTCTGGGTGTTTGATTCCCAACTGGGTTGGACCCCCGAAGAAGACAAGATCGTTGCCGACATCACCGCTCAGGTCATCGTTATCGGCAACAAGGCGGACGTCGCACAGCCCCCCGCCCCCGCCCTCGCCGTCAGCGCAAAGACCGGTCAGGGCGCAGACACCGTCCTCACAGCGATAGGGGCGCAGATCGCCAGCCTGGGCGAACCCACCTTCCTCCTCGACCGCCACTACGACCTTCTCACCGAGGTCGGCAACTCACTCGAAGAGGCCCGCTTCGCCATCGCAGAACCCGCCATGCCCGACGATGTCGCGACAGTCCCGCTCCGCGCCGTCATCCGCCTGCCG
>CAZGER010000190.1:0-4514 GCA_964524565.1 uncultured Chthonomonas sp.
GATGTTCCCAATGCCGGATCTGGCCCGGATCATCGTCTTCCACCTGCCCTGCGCCTTCGCCACGGTGGTCTTTGCGGTCTACTCAGCGATCGCCGGAGCGATCTACCTGGTCAAGCGCTCAGAAGGCTGGGCGTTCCGCACCCACGCCGGGATGGAGCTCGCCGCCACGATGGGCGCAGCAACAATGGTCACGGGGATCCTCTTCAGCCGGGTCCAGTGGAACGCCTGGTGGAGCTGGGACCCCAAGCAGACGGCCTTCCTGGTCGTCCTCTTGCTCCAGGGCGCCTACTACGCCCTTCGGTCCGCCTTCACCGACGACGTCCTGCGCGACAGGGCATCGACCGTGTACGCGACCATGACCGTCCTGCCCATCCTCTTCTTGGTGTTCGTCTTCCCCAACCTGCCACAAGTGGCCAAGGTCTCGCTGCACCCGCAAGGGGTCGTGACCGGTGGAAGGTTCTCGCCCGACTACTACACAGCAATCTTGGGTGTGTTCGTGCTGCTGCTCTGGCTCTGTGCCTGGATCTTCAAGCTGCACGTCCGCACCTCACAACTCGAACGCAACAAAGCCTATGGAACTCTGGAAACTGACCGCAGCCCTGCCGCCCCTCATCGTGTGGGGCCTTCTGTTTCTCCTCGTGAAACGGATTGACAACCGTGTCCGGTCCCTAGAGGACAAGTGACCCAGACACAGCGGCCCGGCCAAAAGCCGGGCCGCTCTTTTCATCCCCCACCGGCCCCCGCACCCCCAAAGAATCTTGAACATTTGTGCCTGATTGACGCCAGGGACGTTTGGTCTAAACCCGACACCCCGCAAACCTTGACAAAAAAGTGCAGAAAATGCACAACCCAGGTTCAAATTCGACGAAAACTAGTCACCAGAATCCTGACCAAAACATACTTGTTTCTAGCTGGACTTTCCCCTCTCCTCGGAGGACATACTGATACCGAAGGACAGGTTAGGAGAACCACAGATCGTGAGAGTCCGCAAAGCAGGCGTCAAAGGAAAGGAGGCTGGCAAGGCGAAACTGAACGCTGTCGTTCTCGCAGTCGGCCTGGCCCTCCTTTCATACGGGTTTGCCGGAGCCAACCAAAAATCCGGACAGTCACAGGCACAACGGATCTTTGCCAGGGCCACGCCAGACGACTACATCGTTCGCGTTGGCTGCGCAGAGTGCCACGAGACCAAAGTCGCAGAGTTTTCCCACTCGGCCCATGCCGCGTTCGTCAACAACCCCAAGCTCCCCCTCGATAAAAAAGGGTGCGAGGGCTGCCACGGCGCAGGCAAGATCCACCAGTCAGAAGACAACCCCGAGGTCGTTAGCTTCACCGCGATGAGCCCCAAAGAAAGCTCCGCCGCGTGCCTCCGGTGCCACGAGCAGACAATGTCTGCCAACCACTGGAAGAACACAGAGCACTCCAGGGCCGACCTCAGTTGCGTCTCCTGCCACCAGATCCACACCGACACAGTGCCCGACCTGGGTGCCCCCGTCAACAAAGGACAGGCCAAAGACCCCCGCGCACAGGTCTTCATCGCCAAAGCGGACACAAAGTCCATGCTCAAGGCCGACGAGACCGCCCTGTGCGGCTCGTGCCACGCCTCGTCCGTCGCTGAGTTCCGCAACGCGAACCACCATCCCGTCCCAGAAGGCTCGATGGCCTGTAGCGACTGCCACGATTCCCACCCCACCAAGTCGTCACGGACATTCTCGGCAGGCCTCAAGGACAACTGCGTCAAGTGCCACACCGATATGGCCGGACCCTTCGTGTTCGAACACGATCCGGTCGCTGGCTTTAGCGGCGACGGCTGCAAAGAGTGCCACCGGCCACACGGTAGCAACAGCCCCCATATGCTGAACTCCAACTCCAGGGGGCTCTGCGCCCAGTGCCACACCGACAAACTCGGTGCCCACTACCCCAACCAGACGTGCTGGACCGCCGGTTGCCACGTGGCGACCCACGGCAGCAACACAGACCCGAGGTTCTTGAGCCACTAAGGAAAACCACATGAGACTGAGCCCTGACCGAAGCCTCGCCGTCATAGCCCTCGCGGCTGTGTGCGCGGCAGGGTGGGCGCAAGACGCGCCCACGGAAGAGGCACCGACGACCCAAGAGGTCGCACCAAAACTGAACTCCCTCACCCTTGGATTCACCAACAAGAGGGTGTCCGACGACAAAAGAAGGCTCGACGAGTTCGGGACCGTGCCAAGCGGCTTCACACTCACAGAGTTCCAGTTCGCCCGGCCCTTCGACGGTGTCGGGGCATCCTTCAACGTCGCCCTCAGAGGGCGACCGGACGATGACTATTGGTACGGGGGCGGACTGGTCACCGCAGACGGGACCCTCTCCCTCAAGGCCTCGACCCTCCGCCGTGGGTTCTACTACGTCCCACTCACCCCCACGGGCACCAGCCTCGACAGGGTGGGAGAGGCCACCGCACAATACTCCATCGCACCCAACGTCGCAGCCTACGCCCTGTTCAGAAAGACAGAGCGCAACCAGCGCTACGCACCACCCCTCGATTCCAGAAGGAACACCACAGAGGTCCACGGAGCCGGCATCACCGCCGCGACCCCCGTCGGGCACATCGGGGTCAGCGTCTCAGAAAGCAGGTTCACAAGCCCAGACTTCTACCAGCCCAACACCGTCCATTCCAGGCTCGCCGCCACCTACTCGGCAGACCTCTCCCCGTCCTTCAGCCTCGCCGCCACCGGCGCCTGGACAAAGGTCAGGAGACTCGGCGTGCCCGATAACAACGTCAGGTCCCTGGGAGTCTCGGCCAACCTCGACCTCTCACCCACCACCCTCGTCCTGTTCGATATGTCCAGGCAGGACCTCAGCCTCCCAGGAGTCCAGTCGGCCTACGACCAACAAAGGTTCTCGACCGGCCTCCGGCTGGTCCAAAAAATCAAGGGTTGGTCCTTCCAGGCCGGCTACCGACACCGTGAGGCCGAGCACGTCCGCGCCGACCGCACCTTTGTCGATGTCCCCAGCTGGGACACCTACGACTTCAGACTCTCCGGAAGGCTCACCCCAGAACTGCGCATGACCATGCGCGGCTCGTGGGACAACCTCACCGAGTCTGCCGTCCCCGGCACCATCGACCCCCACCAACTCATCTGGGACGACAAGCTCATGGGCCAGGTCAAGATCGATGGCGGTAACGGCACCACAAACGGCTATGTCGTCTACACGTTCCGGTTCAGACAGAACAAACAACGGAGCGTCGAGGTCGGCTGGCACAACTTTGCCGCAGGGTTCAGCAGGGTGTTCTCAAGCAACCTCGTCGGCTACGCCGAAGCGTCCTACGACGTCTTCAGCGCGGCCGGCGAGGTCGAAGGCACATCCGAGACCCTCAAAGACTACTTCCCCAACAGCTTCAACGCCGCAATCGGCCTCGATTGGGCCAAAAGCGAGACGGAATCGGTCTCCGGAAGCCTCAACACCTTTGCCACCAACAACGTCAAAGGAACCCAGTTCACCCTTGCCTACCGCAAAGCCCTATCACCGGACCACTCCATCGAGCTGTCCTTCTCCCCCTGGCAGTACACCGACAGGCTCTACGGGCTCACCGGTTACAACGCAACGATCTTTTCTCTCAATTACAAGGTGAAGTTTTGAAACGATTCAGTAACACGAACGACGCGAATCCGCGCAGGAAAAAAGCAATGAAATCCAAATGGCTCATGACGCTCTTCGCGACGGTTCCCGCCCTGGCCGCAGCGCTGGCCTTGGTCAGTTGCGCAGGCGTGGGTGGGCCGACGACAGACACAGGTGGACTCCCGTCAGTGACGCAGGAGTTCCTCGCCCTACTCGATCCGTCCCAACTGGCAGCCACCTACATCGGTAGCGACGCCTGTTCCACCGCAGCGTGCCACGGAGCCGCCGCAGACCCGATCGCAAACCACTTCTCTGCCACAAAACACGCGGCAAAGGGTGTCACCTGCGAAAGGTGCCACGGCCCAGGTAGCGTGCACGCCGCCGCACCCACGAAGACGAACATCCTGGCGTTCCCCAAAACCGCCTCGCCAGTCGTCTGCGCACAGTGCCACGGACCGATCTTCGACCAGTACAACTTCTCCGGGCACAAGAACTTTGTCGACAGCCCCGTCAACAGCGCGGCACAAAGCGCGAGCCAGACCAAGAGCTCGCGGTGCATCGCCTGCCATAGCGGACTGTTCAGGGCAAAGGTCTACGACCAGGGCAAGGACGTCGCCGACTTCACCGACGCCGAACTCATGCAGATCGCCAAAGACACGATCGCAGTCTCGCCACACTCGGCCAACTGCGTCACCTGCCACGATCCGCACCAGCAGACCGGCAACCTCGCACAAGACGGTGGCGACCCGCAGCTCAGGCACAAGACGTTCAACGTCGACACCACCGACGTCGGGCCGGGAACAACGGCGGACAAGTTCACCAAGTACGACCATTCGTGCGCCCAGTGCCACAACGGCCGTGGGACAGACCCGTCTGACACCAAGCTCAACTCCGGCACCAGCAGACCCAGCATG
>CAZGER010000191.1:0-4513 GCA_964524565.1 uncultured Chthonomonas sp.
ATCACGAACTTCATGTCGTGCTCGATCAGCAAGACGGTCTTTCCGTTCTCGTCGCGGATGCGGTGAACGACGCTCTGCAGCTCTTCCTTTTCCTGCGGGTTCATTCCGGCTGCTGGCTCGTCCAATAGCAGCAGGTCCGGTTGGGTCGCCAGGGCGCGGGCGATCTCAAGCCGGCGCTGCCTTCCGTAAGGAAGGTCCGCGCTCCTTGTGTCGGCGTTGCCGGCAAGCCCGACGATCTCCAGGCAATGGTGGGCCTTCTCACGGATGGCTTCTGTCTCCCGGATAGCCCCTGGCAGAAGCGCCATGCCGCTCAAAACGCTCGTCCTGTGCCGAAGGTACGCCCCCGCCATGACGTTTTCCAGTGCGCTCAAAGCCGAAAAAAGTCGGATGTTCTGGAAGGTTCGGCAGATACCCGCAGCGGCGATCTTGTTCGGCGGTAAGCCAGAAATGTCCCTGCCCTGGAAAAGCACCTGTCCCGAGGTCGGCCTGTAAACGCCTGTGATCAGGTTGAAGCAGGTTGTCTTCCCCGCCCCGTTCGGGCCGATCAGACCGAACAGGTCGCCCTTCTCGATGTCAAAACTGACCGAGTTGACGGCCGTGAGCCCTCCGAACTTGATGGTGGCGTCCACCATCCGCAGGATCGATCCTTGGTACCCCTCCGTCACGCTGCCGACTCCTTGGACTGTCGCTTGAACTTGGAGACCAACCACCGCCAAGAAAACTCCTTGTGCCCCATCACCCCGTTCGGCATCAGCAGCATCACGATCAGCAGGGTCAGGGCAAGGATCAAGAACCTGATCTGCGTCTCTTGGTACTTCTGCGCCTCCAGTGCCGGAACGATGTTCAAGAGCTTGCCAAGCATGAACCCGACGAGGATCGGCACCACGACAGCACCGGACATCACCAAGCCCCGCAGACGACCGTGGTAGCGGTCGCGGACCCACCGGGCCAGGGTCACCATTCCGATCAGGCCGATCCCGATCCCCACCAGCAATCCCAGCGACGCCTCGAACTTGACGATTCGGGGCAGCTCAGGGATCGCAAAAAGCGTCAGTGCCGCGATCACCGACCCTGTGATCGAGCCGGTCCCGCCTAGCACGACCATCGTCAGGATCAAGAACGACACCTCCATCTTAAAGAGATCCGGGTTGATGAACCCCTCGTTGTGGGCGAACAGGCTCCCGGCCGCACCGGCGAAAGCGGCGCCGACCACAAAAGCCGTCACTTTGGTCTTGGTCAGGTTGATCCCCATCGCCTGGGCCGCGACCTCGTCTTCTCGCACCGCCAAGAAAGACAGTCCGTGGACCGACTTGAGTAAGTTGCGTGAGACCGCGATACAGGTGAACGCAAGGAACCACACGAGCCAGAGGGCCTGATGCTTAGGATCGACATCGAGCCCGTAGGAGCCGCCGACCTTCAGCTTTTCGTTCTGCGCCAAAATGCGCACGATCTCGCCAAACCCCAGCGTCACGATCGCCAGATAGTCACCTTTCAGGCGCAACGACGGTAGCCCGACGATCAATCCAGCGACTGCGGCCCCGACGCCCCCCATGAGCATAGAAACGATGATCCAGGTTGGCGTGTCAAGGTTCTGCTTCCCAAAATAGTGCAGGGAGACAGTCGCCGACGTGTAGGCACCGACCATGTAAAACGCCGCGTGCCCGATGGAAAACTGGCCCGTGATCCCGTTGATGAGGTTCAGGCTCACCGACAACGTCACATACAAACCAGCCAGGAACACAAGTCGGACGATGTAGTCGTTCAGGCTCTCCGACTGGCAGACCGCCTGGATGCCGAACGCGACCATAACGGCCAAAGCGATCGACACCGCGCGGACACCCAGGATAGTGAACGTCTTCATACCTTCTCCACCGCCGAGGATCCGAGCAGGCCGCCCGGCTTGAAGAGAAGCACGATAATGAGGATGACAAAGGCGACCGCGTCTTTAAAGTCGCTGTAGCCCAACCAAGTCACCAACGCCTCGGCGACCCCCATCAGGAGCCCACCAAGGACGGCGCCAGGAATGTTGCCGATCCCGCCCAAAACCGCCGCGACAAACGCCTTCACGCCAGGTTGGACGCCAAAGAACGGCTGCATCGGGATGCCGTCAAAGGTGCAGAGCATCATCGCCCCCGCCCCAGCCAGCGCAGACCCGATCATGAAAGTGAAAGTGACGACACGGTTGACGTTGACACCCATCAGCGATGCAGAGTCAAAGTCGTGGGAAGCCGCCCGCATGGCGCGTCCAGCCGGGGTCTTGAGGACAAGCAGGGTCAGACCGGCCATCAGCACGACCACCGTCCCGAGCATAATGAGCTTGCCCTGCGTGACAGAAATGGTCACGTCCTGCGCCGAGACCGCGGTTTGGATCCTCTCAAACTCCGCCCGGTCCTCGTCGGTCGCTGCCGCACCAAGGTTGGAGAGCTTCTGAGACTGGTCCTCACGCTGCTTGAGCAACGATGGGGTCGGCTCGCTCAGCACGAGCGTGACAGTCTGGTCGAACGGGTTGACCTTCTGATAGATGCTCTGCGGAGGGGTCGAGGGCAGGAACAACTGCCCCGCGTACTGCAAGAACAGCGAGACACCGATCGCAGTGATCAACGCGGCCGTCCGCGACTGGTTGCGCATGGGCCGGTAGGCAAAAAACTCGATGGCCGCACCAACGATCGCACAGGCCGCCATCGAAACCAGGATCATGATCACCAGGTTGAAAGGGCCAGACTGTGGAACGTTGCCCTGCCGGACAAGCTCAGGCTCAAAACCCATCGTCCAAGATGTCAGCAGGGCGGCGTAGGCGCCCAGCATGAACACTTCGCCGTGGGCAAAGTTGATGAGCCGCAACACGCCGTACACCATCGTGTAACCGAGCGCGATCAGGCTATAGATCGCGCCGATAAAGATGCCGTTGACCAGTTGCTGTGGCAGGGTCGACCACGAAAGGTCGATCCCTGCCACAGAATATAGAAGTGCCTCCATTCGGAAACGGCTCTGTTACCGTGAAGTGACTTCCGATGCTTCGTAGGCTTTTTCGAACTTAAAGCCGTCTTTTTGGACCGAAACGACGAGCGCCCGTTTGAGCGGGTCGCCGTTCATGCCCTTCAGAGTGATGTCACCGCTGACACCGGGGAAACCCTCGGTGTTGTCGATGTACTCGGCCAGGGTCTTGCTGTCGTACGGCTTGCCGTCCTTGGTCATGCGTGCCAGAGCGTCGCAAACCAACATCGTCGCGTCGTAGCCGAGCGCTCCCATCGTCGTGCCAGGGATATCGTTGTACTTGGCTTTGAACTTCGACAGGAACTCCTTGACGACCGGCCGGTCCTCATCGTTGTGGTAGTGGTTGCAGTAGAAGCCACCGATGATCGCGTTGCCGCCGGAAATCATGATGTCCTTGCTGTCCCAGCCGTCGCCGCCCAACAGGACCTGCGTCTTCATGCCAGAGTCCCGGATCTGACGGGCCATCGGGCCGACCTCGTTGAAGTAGCCGCTCATAAAGATCCCGTCTGGGTTCTTGCTCTTGATGTTCGTGATCTGGCTGCCGAACTGGTTCTCGCCAGACTGGTAGAACTCCTCGGCGACGATCTGGCCACCGAGAGCAATGAACTTGTCCTTGAACGTCTTGCTCAGGCCCTGCGAATACGGCTGCTTGTTGTCAGTCATCACCGCGATGCGCCGCAGACCCTTGTCCCAAGCGAAAACTGCCATGACCGGCCCCTGAAGGTCGTCGTTGTAACAAACGCGAGAGATCAGGCCCTTGCCGTCTTTGGTGATCTCAGGCTTGGTCGCGCCAACTGCCACCAACGGGATCCCGTTCTCCAGGGCAACGTCCTTCATCTGGATCGTGATGCCGCTGGCCACCTCGCCGATCAGACAAAGCACACCGTTGCTCGCCAGTTTCTCAGCCGCGGACTTGCCCTCCTCCGGCTTGCTGTTGCTGTCCTCCACGCTCAAAACGACCTTTTTGCCGCCCAGGAGGTTCTTGGCGTTGAACTCCTCGATCGCCAAGGTCGCCCCGTTCAGGCTGTCCTGGCCCCAGGGTCGCAGGTCGCCGTTCTGGCTGCACACCAACCCGATGTTGATCGTGTCGCCGGTGGCAGCCTGGTTGTTGCCCGACGATCCGCCCGAGGTTCCGTCACCACCCTTGTCAGTCGGCTTGCATCCGGCAAAGAGTGCCAGCGAGATTGCGGCAAGGGCCATAAAGCCCGTTTGCAGAAAACTTCTTCGATTCATTGCAGATGTCCTCCCGACGCCCCCCGACAAGGCGAGCCCGGTGAATCCGGCTGAGTATACAGGATAATGAAACCGTGGAGAGGCGCACACAGTCCCCGCGGCGAATATGGGTGTCGGGAGCCTGGATCGCGCTCCTGCTCGGGGCCGTCTCCGGGTGCGCGGACACCACCTTCGCCGCCCCCACCTCCAAGCACGAGTTCTCTCCTGGCAAGGCAGGCCCGAGCGAGGCCAGGGCCTTCCGCGACAGCTACACGACGTTTGTCGAAAGGACCACCACCGACCTCAA
>CAZGER010000192.1:0-4504 GCA_964524565.1 uncultured Chthonomonas sp.
AATTTGACGAACTTGGCTCCAGCCTTGACGAAGTCGATGCTGACGGTCGCTTTGCGCAGGATCCTTTCGTCCACCAGTTGCTTGGAGACCTTGTCGGAGGCAGCTTTGGTGGTCAGGCCGCCTACTTTCACGGCACCGAGGAAATCGACGAGGATGAGGCCATCGTTTGTGACGCGGTAATCGTTGTTGAGGGTGGCCTCCTCGCCGCAGATCAGCCGGAGCACGTCACCAGGCTTGATCGTTGTCTGGGCGCTTGCCAGGCAGACGAGTGCCAGGCTCACAACGGCGACAAGGTACTGGCGCAATCGAGACATCACGCCTTTCATGACGAGCCAGCCACCCCGAAAGCACCTTCAACGGGACTCTGTTCCCGGGCTTGGGTGAGTCTGAGTATCCTCGGCCTGTGGATTCAGCCTTTCTGCGGCGGTTAGCGAAGGGGACGATCGTCTTTGACGGCGCCACTGGGACGCAGTTCCAGGCCGCTGGGCTGCCACAGTCGTCGTTTGTCCTGCCGGACACCGTGGGAATGCCAGATGACGTCCTTCGGGCGGCGGAGAGGCTCGGGGGGCAGGTCCTGGACGGGTGTAACGAGGTGTTGTGCCTCACGGAGCCGGAACTGGTCTTTGACGTTCACGCGAGGTACCTGAAGGTCGGGTCGGACATCGTCGAGGCGAACACCTTTGGCGCGATCAGCACGGTGCTGGCGGAGTACGCGATCCCCGAATTGAGCTATTCGATGAGTCTGCTTGCGACGAAGCTGGCCAGAGAAGCGTGCGACCAGTTTTCGACGGCCGAGAAGCCGCGGTTCGTCGCAGGGGGCATCGGCCCTGGGACAAAGCTGGTGAGCCTGGGTCAGGTCTCGTTCGACGATCTGGTGACGACAAGCCGCGACTGCGCCAGGGGAATGATCGACGGTGGGGCTGACGTGATCCTGCTGGAGACCCTGCAAGACCTGCTGATGGTGAAGGCGGCGATCGTCGGGGCGACCGAGGCGATGGAGCAGACGGGCAAGCGGCTGCCGATCATGGTCCAGGTGACCTTGGAACAGACCGGGACGATGCTGGTCGGTTCGGAGCTATCAGCGGCGCTCAACATGGTGGAGGCGTTTCCCCAGGTTGTTTCGATCGGTATGAACTGCGCGACGGGGCCAGCGGAAATGGCCCAGCACGTGAGGTTTTTGGGAGAGAACTCGACGCGCCCGATCTCGGTGCAGCCGAACGCCGGTCTGCCGGTGATGGAGAAGGGGAAGGCGGTTTACAAGCTGAGCCCATCGGAGCTTGCCGATTACCACGAGGAGTTCGTCGCGACCAGCGGGGTCGCTATGGTCGGGGGGTGCTGCGGGACAACGCCTGCGCACATCGAGGCGGTCCATGCGAGGGTCGGGGACCGTCCGCACTCTGGTTCGGGCTATTGGCAGAGCGTCCAGAACGTGTTCCCACGGTTTGACTTTGGGTCGAGTTCTGGCGAGAGGGCAGCGGCGGTCCGGCTGAAGGGTTGTTCCAGCCTATACCAGTTCGTCCCGTACGAGCAGGACGCTTCGTTCCTGATCGTGGGCGAGCGGACGAACGCCAACGGTAGCAAGGCCTTTCGGGAGATGTTGGCGGCTGAGGACTGGGGCGGGATGACGGAGTTGGCCAGAGAGGTGGAGTCGGAGGGCTCGCACGTTCTGGACGTCTGCACGGCGTATGTCGGGCGGGACGAGAAGCGAGACATGGAGACACTGCTCAAGCTCTACAACCGGCACGTGACGGCGCCGATCATGATCGATTCGACCGAGGTGCCGGTGATCGAGGCGGCGCTTCGGACGCTTGCTGGCAAACCGATCATCAACTCGGTGAACTTTGAGGACGGAGAGGCGAGGACGCGCCAGGTCCTTGGCCTGTGCCGCAAGTACGGGGCGGCGGTGGTTGCTTTGACAATCGACGAGACAGGCATGGCCAAGACGGTCGAGCACAAGCTGGAGGTCGCGGCTCGGCTGGTCGCAGCCACGCGGGAGCAAGGGATCCCTGACCACGACCTGTTTATCGATTGCCTGACGTTCACGCTCGGTTCAGGGGACGAGGAGTTCCGCCAGGCGGGGGTGGCGACGATCGAGGCGATCGCACGGTTGCGCGAGACTTATCCCGGGGTGAACACGGTTTTGGGTGTCAGCAACATCAGTTTTGGACTCAAACCTGCGGCGCGTGTCGTATTGAACTCGGCGTTTTTGCACTTTGCCAGGGAGGCAGGGCTGACAAGCGCGATCGTCCACGCCAGCAAGATCGTGCCGGAAAGCAGAGTGGAGGGCGAGGTCTGGCAGATTGCTTCTGACCTGGTCTTTGACCGTCGGCGCTACGCCTGAGCCTTTTCCGGCGCGACCATAAAGACGAACAGGAGGCTCCAAGCCGCCATGCACAGTGCGCTCACCACGAACTGCAATCGCTCGGGGAGGGTGTAGATGCACATGAGGACGGGCCCCCAGAACGCCCAGCACATGACCACGGGAGGGAAGACGTGCTTGCCGTAGTGCCCGAGGGTGAAGAACCCCGGCCAGAACTTTCGGGAAAACTTGTGGTCACGCCACCCGAACATCGCCACAGAGTAGGGGATCGAGAACAGGGGGGTGAAGACGAGCAGGTCGAAGGCGACCTTGTAGAGCATGGTCAGGACGCTGGCCGTCTCGCCGAAGAGGAGCGTCTGCCCGGCGTAGAGGATCCGGACCGCCAGGGCGGTGCCGGCATAGACAAGGCCGGTGAACGCCCATCGCTTCAGCCACTCCTTGTCGAAGCGCGTCACTTGGCGCAGGAGTGCCTTGGCGATCTCGGGCAAGAGTCCGCCGCTGACGAAGCCGGACAGGAGCACAAACGCGAGTCCGGTCCGGTCTTTGAAGTCTGAGAAGCCGACCAGAGCCGCCCTGACCGGTGGGGAGAAGAAGTAGCCCAGGAGCAGGAGTCCGGTCGCGGCCTGGATGAGCAGCATCGGCGGCCAAGTGGCCCGAACGGCCTGCCAACCCTCTTTGATCGCCGGGCGAAGTTGAAAGTCCTGCCCAGCCGCCACGCCGTGCAAGTTACCCGTCCTGGCTGAATCGCCCCCGTCGGGCCCACGCGCGGGGTTTGTCTGTTATGGGTGGGTTAAGTTCGTGTTAGGCGGCGGTTAAGGGCCTCGGACGGGCCGCAGACTGACCCCATCGCCGGTGCCAAAGCCTGCGATGGACGAACCATGAAACGAGCATTCACCCTGATTGAACTCCTGGTCGTGATCGCCATCATCGCGATCCTCGCTGCGATCCTGTTCCCGGTTTTTGCGCAGGCCAAACTGGCGGCAAAGAAGACCCAAGACCTTTCGAACATGAAGCAGCTGGGGACTTCGATCCAGATCTACCTGGCCGACTACGACGACACCTATTCCTCGACGTACTACTACAACAACGACAGCGGCAGCGCGCCGAACGGGGCTGGCGTCGGAGGGTACTCGCACTGGTCGGGGATGATCCAGCCGTACGTCAAGAACCTGGAGATCTTCAAGAGCCCGGTCGATCCGACCGGTGGACTGGCTCCGACGAACTTCATCAACAACAACCAGGGTTACGGCGCCCCTGGCGGACAGGTCACGCAGTACAACCTGCAAGACAACCAGGCGCCCAGGATCAGCTACCTTCCCAACGCCTTGGTGATGCCGAGGAAGCGCAGGAGCGCGGACCCAATGAACGTTGTCTCGCAGACGGCGTTTGAGGAGGTCGCCCAGATCATCATGCTCGCGCCGATGACCCACTATCCGACGTGCATCAACGACAGCAGTTCTGCCTCTGGCGTCGCGTACAAGACCCATCGCCCGGCGAACGGGATCCTGCTGCCGAACGGGACGAAGTTCCAGGGTGAGGATCCGGCGGAGGTCGGGTTGCCAAGGTACCTGGCGGTGGGCATCACGCGGGCCAAGACAGAGCTGGCGGCTTGCCGGGCAGCTGGATCGACCTCGTACTCGCACATCGTTTACGCTCAGCCAGACCGGTTCGGCCGGGGCGCGAACTACACCTACTCGGACACCCACGCGAAGTTTGCCGACCTTGAGGCGACTTTGAACCCGGACAGGTTCCAGTGGGGCAAGAGAGCTTACACGGCAGGCGGCGGTGTGGTCGTGAGAGAGGACGGGGTCACGCCGGTCAACTAGGCGGGCCCGCACAGGTGACTGACATTTGGCCCGGCACTGAGTGCCGGGCCGCTCTTTTGCCTTAGAGGTCGTTATAGAGGAAGAACTCGTACGGGTGAGGCCGCAGGGCGACCGCGTCCACCTCGTTGAGCTGCTTCCAGTCGATGTAGGCGTGGATGAGGTCTTTGGTGAAGACGTCTCCGCGCAGGAGGAACTCGTGGTCGTCTTTGAGGTGGTCGAGCGCCTCTTTCAGCGACCCCGGGGTCTGCTGGATGTCGGCTTTTTCCTCTGGTGCGAGTTCGTAGAGGTCCTTGTCGACCGGGGCAGGTGGTTCGATCCGGTTTTGGATCCCGTCGAGTCCGGCCATCATCATGGCGGC
>CAZGER010000193.1:0-4127 GCA_964524565.1 uncultured Chthonomonas sp.
CCCGTAGTAAGCGTGGCCCATTTGGTCCGTTTCTCCGTAACGGACCCGGATCCGCTCCACCGTGACTTCGCGCACCCTTGGGTGATACCCGCCTCGGGTGCTGGCGGGGGCTCTCTGGAACCGTGCTCGCGGCATCGGGCAGAATACAGGTGTGGCCAGCGGAGACCTGTTTGCCCCAGTCCCACAAACCCCGAGCCTGGAAAGCGTTCGCAACGAGTGTCTGGCGTGCCAGGACTGCCGCCTTGCAGAGCGACGGAGATCGGTCGTGTTTGGGGAGGGGAACCCCGCGTCGCCCCTTGTCATCGTCGGGGAAGGCCCGGGGGACGAGGAGGACAAGACAGGTCGGCCCTTCGTTGGGAGGGCTGGCAGACTGCTCGACCAGGCGCTGACCGACAACGGCCTCTCTCGCAAAGACGTCTACATTTGCAACACGGTCAAATGCCGGGCTGCCGACTGGTCTTCCGGCAAGCCCCAGAACCGGCCGCCCGCGCCTGACGAGGTCGAGGCTTGCCGCCGGTGGCTCCTTCCCCAGCTTGCCGCGATCGGCCCGCGCGTGATCTTGTGCGTCGGCGCGCCGAGCGCGAAGAACCTGATCGATCCCAAGTTCAAGATCACGGCGCAGCGGGGGCTCTATTTTCCGTGCGAGCTTGCCCGCACCGCGATCGCCACCCTTCACCCTGCGTACATTCTTCGTAACCAGGGGGCGAACTCGGACGGCGGTTACAGCCTGCTGGTCGCAGACGTCGCCAAGGCGTGGGAGGCGGCCCAAAAGCTGGCCGGTTCTGCGGGTGACCAGACATGACCTTAACGGGCCTGCTGGCCATCTTGGAGGGCTCGCCGATCATCGCGAGCGTCCAAGCAAGCCCAGGGAGCCCGACGGCAGACCCGGCCGTCCTGACGCGGCTGGCGCAGGCGAGCGTGGGAGAGGGCGTCCGGCTGCTCAGGCTGGAGGGGGCTGCCACGGTCCGGGCAGTGCGCGAAGCGACGGACGCACCTTGCATCGGGCTGGTCAAACGCGACTATGAGGGATCGCAGGTTTACATCACACCGACTCTGGCAGAGGTCGATGAGCTACTGGCCACGACCTGCGAGGTCGTCGCCCTGGACGTGACAGCCCGGGTTCGGCCAGGAGGCTGCGACTTGCAGGAGCTGGTCGCCAAGGTCCACTCGGCCGGGCGGCTCGCACTCGCCGACTGCGACACCCTGGAGACCGGGCGCAACGCGGCCAAGGCAGGGTGTGACATCCTGAGTACGACCCTGAGCGGCTACACGCCTGAATCTCCCTCCGTGGACGGCCCGGACCTGGCTTTGGTCAGAGACCTGGTCGGGCTGGGTCTGCCGGTGCTCGCCGAGGGTCGGTACCAGGAGGAGTGGCAGATCCAAGCCGCCCTGTGCGCGGGCGCGGTGGGGGTCGTGGTCGGCGGTGCCCTCAACGACCCGGTCAAGCAGACCCGACGGTTCGTGGGCGCGGCAGGGAGACGAGAGAGCGTGGCGGCGTTCGACCTCGGCGGCACCTGGCTGAGGTTCGGACACTTTTCAGCCTCGCTGGAGCTGCTTGGTTCTGACCAGGTACCGACGCCCTCGTCCCACGCTGAAAGGATCGACTGGATGTCCGCCCAGTGCAAAGCTGTCGGGATCAACCGGGTGGGCGTCTCGGCCGGGGGCAGGATCTGGGACAACGTCGTGCAGGAGGCAAAGGGTTTCATCCCCGACTATGTCGGCAGGGGCTTCCACCTTCCCGGTTGCGAGGTGCTGGCGGCGAACGACGGGCTGGCCACCGCCTGGGGACACTCGATGCACCCAGACTTTGCCGGTAAAAGGGTCGCGACCCTGGCTCTGGGGACTGGAGTCGGAGCGGGGATCGCCGAGCGCGGACGGCTCTTCATTGGGCAGGACGGGGATTATCCGCGGGTCAACGATTCGTACCTGCCAGACGGGCGGACGATCGAAGCGGTGCTGGGCGGATTGAGCGCAAACGCGGATGAGAGCGAGTTGGTCTCCGCCTTTGTCGCGGCTGTCCACGCCGTCCAGGTGGCCTCGCCTGAGGTGATCGTTCTGTGCGGCGGGGTGGGGCTGGGCCGACTGCCTTTGTTCCTTTCTGCCGCCGAACGTCACGGCGTGCTGGTGGTTCCGAGCCCGTACGGTGCGAACGCCGGTCTGGTCGGCGCTGCGACCCTGGCTGCCTATCCACCAGCCGGCCTTGCCACAACCAAAAGGTAGAATCTGACCGTGTCGGCTGGCGGGAACCCCTGGTACAGGTTCGTCTCATCGTGCGCCCGCTGGGTCTTTAACCACGTGCTTGGCGGTGTGAGTGTTGCGCACCAAGAACGGGTACCGATGGACGGGGCGGTGATGGTCTGCCCGATCCACTTGAGCCACCTTGATCCGCCGTTGATGGGGGCGTTCTTTCCCCGCGCGGTCAATTTCATGGCCAAGAAAGAGCTGTTCTTCTTCCCGCTTGGGCCGCTCATCAAGAGCCTTGGGAGTTACCCGGTCGGCCGGGGCGAGACAGACAGTTCCGCGATCCGGTCTACGATCGACATTTTGAAGCAGGGCAAGGTGGTTGTGATGTTTCCTGAAGGGACAAGGGGGGACGGGGTCACTCTCGGCAAGATCAACGCAGGCATGGCGATGCTCGCCAAACGGTCAGGAGCCTTTGTCCTGCCGGTGGGCGTTTCCGGGACGCAAAAGGCCTTGCCCAAAGGCCGGTTGCTTCCGAAGAGGACAAAGATCTGCGTCGTTTACGCAGAGCCGTTCACGTACGATGAGGTGTCTACCGGAGCGGGCAATGAGAAAGAGGCCAGGGCCCGATTCCACCAGACGTTGGTCGAGAGGCTGGCCGGCGCGTGCGCTGAGGCAGGCTTGCCTGTCAAAACCGAATAGCCAACGACCCTGACCATGTGGTGGCCTTGCCGTCCGTCGTGTACCGTACCCAGCCGACTTTGCCGAAGTTGAGTTCCGCCCCGGCAACGGGAAGCGGTCCGCCCATCTCTGCCACCAGCCGCAACCGGTCGGTGAGGGGCAGCAGGACCCCGCAGAACCCGATCCCTTTCCGGCTCGTCCACAGGCCGATCGTGAGTTCGGTCGGTGTCTGCTGGTTGTGGGGCAGGACGTTCCCGTAGGCAAAGGTGACGGCGACATAGCCGACCCGCTCTTGTGCCCCTGCCAGGTCCATGACCCCCAGGGTGATCCCTGGCGTGACGTCTTGGTAGGGCAAAGTGAGGTTGTACGCCAGGTCGACCAGGGTGCCTCCGCCCTGGCTTCGGGAGACGCCCAGCTCGTACTGGTTGAAGATGCCCATGTCGACCCGGCCGGTTTGCCTCCCTCCGGCTTCAGAAGAGTAGCGGAGCCGCGCCTGGCCCGTGGGAACCCTCTTGCCCGTGGGGTTCATCACCAATTGGTCAGCGCCAGCATAACAGACCGCCAGGACTGCGACCAATGCCGATGGCAGTCTCAATCCCCTCTCCCGACAATCCGCTCCAGAGTGGCTTCCATAATCGGCACCGTTTGTGCGGAAACCGAATAAACCAGTGCCTCTCGGTACACCCGCTGGGCGTTGTGCGAGGTACTGTTGGCCGACCCTCCGGTGGACACGACTCCTGCGTGGGCGCACCTCACTGCCAGGTCGATCGCCCAGGCCCTAGCTTTGAGCCTGTCAGGTTCTGCCAGCGTCTGGTCCATGGCCCTTTGGCGGCACCGGTCGAGCTCTGCTTCAAGCCTGGCTACAGACTCCTTGATCGCTTGGTTCCGCTTGTGGTCTCCTGCCGCCGTCGCAACGTCCAGACCCGCCCTGGCGCAGCCGAGCGCGAACCACGCCTGCAGCGACAGGTTGATCATGTCGTTCGACTGGATCCAACCATCTGGGCGGACAAACGCCACGAGATGGTCACTGAGGAGCCACTTTTCCAAGACTGCGACCATCGTGCGGGGGCTCTCCATCGCGGCGAGCCGCATCGGGCCCTCGAAACGGATCGTGCCGCCACCTTCCTCGGTGTCGGTGAACGGGACGATGCCAAAGACGGCCTCACCGCTCTCAAGCGCTGCGCCGATCAAAAAGCTGTCAAAGAACCCGTGCCCTGTGACCCACGGCACAGACCCGTCCAGGATGTAGCCGCGATCCACCCTCG
>CAZGER010000193.1:4161-4489 GCA_964524565.1 uncultured Chthonomonas sp.
TGGCTGAAACCGATCCCCACCAAACGGTCGGAGTCCATCTTGGGGAGCCAGTCTGTTTTGAGCTCGGCGTTCTGCGACTTGGCGATCATGCCCACCGCGCTCTGGTGCTGTGTCTGCAAAAACGCAAGCGAGCCGCTCACCCGGGCGACCATCTCCTGGAACATGCGAAAAGACGTCTCGTCTCGCTCGGGCCCGCCATACTCCGCCGGGCGGCGAAGCGCCATGAATCCCCTCGATGCCAGTCCCCTCAGGGCCTCGCCGAGCAGGGTCTCGTCTGCGTCCATCTCGTTGGCGACCGGGGCAACCTCGGTGGAGAGATACTGCCATG
>CAZGER010000194.1:0-2478 GCA_964524565.1 uncultured Chthonomonas sp.
CGACGGACGATGTAGGAGACGGCGACCAGGAGGATCGAGAGGAGGAACGGGAGCCGCCATCCCCATTCTGGGAAAGCCTGCGGGCCGACGGCTGTCTTTGTGAAGAGGATGACGGCGATGGAGACGAAGAGTCCGAGGGTTGCGGTGGTCTGGATGAAGCTGGTGAAGAACCCTCGCCTGTCGACGGGGGCGTGTTCGGCGACGTAGGTTGCGGCACCGCCGTACTCTCCGCCCAGGGCGAGCCCTTGGAGGAGGCGGAGGACTATCAGGAGGATCGGTGCGGCGGCTCCGACCTGGCTGTAGGTGGGCATGAGGCCGATGACAAAGGTCGAGAGCCCCATGATGGCGAGGGTGAGGAGGAAGGTGTGCTTGCGGCCAACAAGGTCTCCGAGCCTTCCGAAGAAGAAGGCTCCGAAGGGTCGGACAATGAAGCCGGCGGCGAAGACCCCGTAGGTGTTGAGGAGGGCGAGGGTCGGGTTACCTTTGGGGAAGAAGAGCTCTGCCATGACGGGGGCGAGGCTTCCGAAGATGTAGAAGTCGTACCACTCGATGAGTGTCCCGGCCGAGCTGGCGGCGATGACCTGCCAGATTCCTTTGTTATCGGCCCCGCTTTGTGCCATGGGGCGGGATGATACTGCCTTTTTTAGTGCAGGTGACGGCGGGAAAGAGAAAGCGCGGAGGTTTTTTGCCTCCGCGCTTTTGTGCGGGTGCCGTTGTTAGCTGGCGGGGACGATGACGGCGGGAGCCTTGGCTTCTGCCTTGTACTGACTGGTGTACTTCTGCGGGTTCTCGTTCAGGGGCTTGGAGCAGCCTGCGCAGCAGACGTAGAACCGGACGCCGTCCTGGTCGATGTAGGAGCTGGCCTTGGAGTAGGTCTCGACGACCTCGCCTGTGACCGGGCACTTGAGTACCTCTTTGGCCGGCATTGCGGCGAACTTGGCCATGTTGGTCGCGAAGGTCTTTTTGTTAGCGTCGGACTCGAAGTAGTAGCGGACGCCCTTGAAATCGGCGAAGGGTTTGCCGTCTGTCTTGGCCATGCGGTTGTGGCTGACTGGATCGAAGAGGAACTCTCCGATGACGGTGCCTGCCTTGGCTGCCTGTGCGAAATACTTGGTTGGCTCTTTTTTGAGCTCGTCTTTGCAGCCGGGGCAGCAGATCCCTGTCTTGACGCCGTTGTACTCGACGGCGTTTTTGGGGATAGACGGGTTGCCCTGCATGACGGCGCAGTGGACGGGGTTGGACTGTCCGATGAGGATTGTGGCAAGAACTGTGGTGACCATGGTTTTACTCCTGTTGGTTCAATGAGTTTGTCCCATTGAAGGTTCCGCGAGGCGGGACGGTCACCAGTCGATGCCCGGGACCGGAACGGGCCTGAGCCTGACCGGGGCGGCGTTTTGGGCGGCTGTTTTGGTGTGTACTGGGTTGGCGGCGAGGGCTTCGTGGCACTCTTTTGTATCGAGGTAGAAGCGGACGTTTTCGGCGTCGTGGTAGGAGTAGGCGTCGCCGGTGGTTTTGAGCGTTTTTTGGCAGACGGGGCAGGCGAGGGACTCGGTTGCGGGTTCCTTGGGCCGTGGCGTGAGGGCCTCGAACTTGCGCTGGGAGTCTTCGGACTCGAAGAGCCACATTTTGTAGCCGTCTTTGAGCATGAACCTGGCCTTGTACTCGTTGACGCGGAGGTGCGAGTTGGGGTCGAAGATGACGTCGGCGATGAGGATGTCGCGCCTTTTGGCGCTTTCCTGGAGGGCGGCTACGCCGTTGGTGACGGCGGACCGGACGCACTGGTCGCAGCAGAGGTAGTAGCGGGTGGAGCCGTGATCGACGGCCATTCGTTTTGACGTCGGCCGGTTGTTCATGGTCGGGCACATGTAGACCGGCTTTTGCTGGGCCAGCAGGCTTGCGACGATGAGTGTGGTGAACATCTTGCCTTTATGACGCTTTTGGGTCGGGGTTGTTTACCGGTAGTTGGTGAAGTCGACGCTGAAGGGGAGGTCGAGCCCTTTGACGAAGGCCATCGCCTTCTGGAGGTCGTCTTTGGACTTTCCGGAGACGCGGATGGCGTCGCCCTGGATCTGGGCGTTGACCTTGGCGTTATCGCGGATCTGTTTGACGAGGGGTTTTGCGTGGTCTTGG
The DNA here is from genome assembly GCA_964524565.1 of uncultured Chthonomonas sp. Lineage (GTDB taxonomy): Bacteria > Armatimonadota > Fimbriimonadia > Fimbriimonadales > Fimbriimonadaceae > UphvI-Ar2. Next base: position 2,131 of record CAZGER010000194.1, read on the forward strand.
GATATGCCGCTTTTGAACTTGACCGTCTGCTTGACGGAGACACCGGCGCCTGGCTCGACGGCCCCGTACTCGACCATTTTGGGTTCGATACCGCGTTTGACGAGTTTGCTGAAGAGGATATCGCGGACCTGGGTGACGCGGAACTCGTCTTCGGCTACGAGCTTGATCTCCTCGCCCGCGAGTTCCATCGCGGCTATCGATCCGCGGAAGTCGTAACGGTTGGAGAGTTCCTTTTCTGCAGCGTTGAAGGCGTTTTTGACCTCCATCTGGTCAACTTTTGACACGATATCGAAGGAGAACTCACTCGCCATGGCTTGTTTGTACCGCGATGGGGGGTGGGGGCTGGAG
>CAZGER010000194.1:2488-4483 GCA_964524565.1 uncultured Chthonomonas sp.
GCACCGGTTTTTTGGTAATTTGGGCCAATGGTAACGGTCGCGGCGGTTTTGGCGGGTGTTTTTGTCTCTCAGGGCCAGGTTGTGCAGGGGTATGTGTTCGAGGACACGAACCGGAACCTTGTCAGGGACGCGGGCGAGCGCGGGGTTTCCGGGGTGGTGGTCTCGGACCAGGTGCAGGTTGTGCGGACCGGGGCGGACGGCCGGTGGCAGATGGCTTTGCGGGGGGACGACGTTCGGTTTTTTGTCGTCAAGCCGCGCAATTGGATGACACCGGTGAACGGCGATCAGCTTCCGCAGTTTTATTACATCCACAAGCCCGGCGGTTCGCCGAAGAGCCGGTTCGCGGGCGTGGCACCGACGGGGCCGCTACCTAGTTCGGTCGACTTTCCGCTGTACAGGAGCCAGGAGCCGGACAAGTTTGAGGCCCTGTTCTTTGGCGATCCTCAGCCGCGCGACGTGAGGGAGGCGGAGTACGTGAAGCGTGACGTTGTGGAGCCGTTGGTGGGCAAGACGGACGCGAGGTTCGGGGTGACGCTGGGCGACATCGTGTTCGACGACCTGAGTGTGTTCGAGCCGCTTGTGAAGGCTGTTGCGATGTTGAAGCTGCCTTGGTACAACGTGATCGGCAACCACGATTTGAACCTAGACTCGCGGGACGACGAGCATTCTGACGAGACGTTCGAGCGGTATTTTGGTCCGAACTACTATTCGTTTGACCACGGGCCGGTGCATTTTGTGGTGTTGGACAACGTGCATTTTTCTTGGGGCGAGGGAGCGGCGCGGGGTTCTTACACGGGGACGTTCGGTGCGGCGCAGATCGAGTGGTTGGAGAAGGACCTTGCCCAGGTGCCGGCGAACAAGCTGGTGGTTCTGGGGATGCACATCCCTGTGAACATCTGCACGGACCGGGAGGCTTTGTTCCGGGTGATCGAGTCGCGGCGGTTCTGTTTTTCTGTCGCGGCGCACACGCACTACCAGGAGCACATGCTGCTTTCTGATAAGGAGGGTTGGAAGGGGGAGAATCCGCACCACCATGTTGTGAACGTGACGGTGAGCGGTTCTTGGTGGAGCGGGTCTGCGGACGAGAACGGGATCCCTCACACGACGATGCGGTGCGGCGCCCCGAACGGGTACGCGGTGTTCCGGTTTGACGGGAACCAGTACGGGATCGAGTTTCGGGCGGCGCGACGTTTGCCTTCGTACCAGATGGAGATCCACGCCCCGGACTCTGTGGGGTGGTTCGAGAGCAAGGACCTGGAAGTTTTGGTGAACGTGTTCGGGGGTTCTGTGCGGAGCAAGGTCGAGGTGAGTTTCGGCGACTCGGGCAAGTGGACGGCGATGGAGAAGGTGGTTCGGAAGGACCCGGGTTACGAGGCTGTGGTTGCGCGGGACTCCGGTTTGGTGCTTCCGTTCCGGACGCTGCCAGCGGCGATCGATTCCCCGCATCTTTGGTCTGGGCGGCACGCTGGGCGTCCGCTGGTGGGGATGCTGCAGGTGCATGTCCGGACGACGGACATGTTCGGGCAGACGTTTTATGCGACTCGTGGTGTGATGGTCCGGTAGGGGGTGGCTTGGACGGTCGGCGGGGCTTCTGGCTTGGTGCAAGCGGCCAGGAGGGTGAGGGTTGCGAGGGTCGTCCAGAGGGCCGGGGTTGTTCGGGCGTTTGTGGTGCCCATAGATCTATTGTACGTCGGGTTTTGTCGGAATCGGTGGTGCGAATTTTGATTGCCGGCTTAGTGGGCTGTGTCTGTGAACAGGACGACGTCGCCCGTCGTGACGTGGACGCCGACCTCTTGGTAGAACGGGCCCTCGACATCGATTTTGAACGTGTAAACGAGCTTCATTTGTTTGTCGTTCCTGGTTTTGGTGAGTTTTGACCCCCTGATGTTTCCACACAGGTAGCTCGTCTGGGTGTGGGTGGCTCTGACCGGAGTCTTACCACGAAGACGGATGAACTCCTTGGCGACCTCGGCGGCCTGGCCGACGGTGCAGTTG
>CAZGER010000195.1:0-4421 GCA_964524565.1 uncultured Chthonomonas sp.
TGTTGCGATTAGAGGCTGTCGCGAAGAACTGGGCCGGGGCCCCCGCCGACGTTCTTGGCGAGGTCCGGGGGCCTGGTGTGGTGGACCCACGGTATCCGGCGCAGGTGCACGGGCGGCTTTGGGAGGGGGTCTTGCCACCCGACGGGTCTGAGATCGCTTGGGACGCAGGGGGTTATCTGTGCAACTACCTTTACTTTCGCGGGGTCACGGCGTTTCCGGGCAAGAAGGTCGGGTTTTTGCACGTTTGCCTGGACAGCGCGGTGGCTCTGGAAGTGCAGGCTGGGGTGGTTTCGGAGCTGATCGAGGGGATCGAGTCTTAGGCGCCCAGGATCGCCTGGGAGCTGGCGACGGACTTTGGAACGCCGGACATGGGGTCTTCCTCGCCTTCGTACTCCAGATTGAGCCAGCCGGTGAACCCCGCTTGGCGCAGGACTCCGACGCAGGCGGCCAGATCGACCTCTCCCTCGCCGACCACCGTTCCGGCGAACCGCTCGCCAGGTAGCCCTTCATAGACCCCTGCGTCATCGCGGGCGAAGTCCTTGAAATGGACCATGTGGGCCATGTCCGCGACCTCGGCGACGCCTTCGTGGCCCTGTTCGCCGACGAGGAGGAAGTTGCCGGTGTCGGGGTTTGCGCCCAGGGCTTTGTGGCCGCACTCCCTTCTGACATCTTCGATGATGCCGCGGACCTGGGAGCCTTTTCCGGCGAGTTTTCCGTGGTTTTCCAGGGCGAGCCTGACGCCGTGGTCGTTGGCGTAGTTGGCGGCCCGGACGAGCCCGTCGACGATCCAGGAGCGGGCGTCTTGGGCTTCGACCGAGCCGTCTTGCGGGAGGTTCCCGGCGAAGACCCGGACGACGTCGGCCCCGTAGTAGGCGGCTTCGTCTACCCCGAACCTGACGCGGTCGAGGGCGGCTTGGCGGAGGGCCTGGTCTGACTGGGCGAAGTTGTTGGCGACACTGAAGACGCAGCACTCAAGGCCGTGGTCGGCCAGGGCCTTGGCGGCAGTCTTGCGCTCCTCTTTGGGGTCTTTGTAGAAGAAGTCGAGGAGTTCGACGCCTTTGAGACCAAGGCTGGCGACCTCGGCGATGAAGGAGGCAAGGTCGAGCCTTCCCGCCTGGACCGCTTTGACGTAGCTGTACATGGAGCAGCCGAGCTGCATCTCACCGGCTCCCGGCTGGGGCGACGCGCTGTCCTGGCTCGGGGTTCTGGGTGTTTGCCTGGGCGGGGCGTCGGACGTCGCGCTGAGTCTGGACGCCGGGGCTGAAGCCCTGTCCCGGTGTCCCTGGTCGGGGTGCGGTGGGGGCCGTCCCTGCACCGACGGCGGCACCGACCTCTGGCGGGAGCATCTTGACGGGCTGGGTGTAGGCGGTTTGGACCTGGCCTTCGGCGGCGCTGGAGGCGACGCCCATGAAGGGGCCGACGAAGAAGACCGAGAGGAGGATGCCGGCGGCGCACACCGCAACGGCGAGCTTGAGGGCGGCAGTCTCTGGCCCGAATTCCCTCTTCACGGCCGGTTCTTCGTCCACGAAGGCGGCTTTGAGGATCTGCCAGTAGTAGTAAGCGGACACGGCCGAGTTGACGGCCATGACGATCGCGAGGGTCGTGAGCCCGGCGTTGAGGGCGTCCATGAAGATGAACCACTTGCCGAAGAACCCGGCGGTGGGTGGGACGCCGACGAGGGACACCATGAAGACGACGAGTGCGGCGGCGGCAAAGGGCGCCCGCTTCCAGAGTCCGTTGAGGTCGGACGTTCGGGTTCCTTCTTCGCCAGACTTTGCCGTCAGGCTGACGACGGCGAAGGCTCCGACGGTCATGAGCGAGTAGGCGAGGAGGTAGAAGACGAGTCCGCCGAGGTTGGTTTGTCCGGGGGCTTTGAGGAAGGCCAGGAGTCCGACCAGGAGGTATCCGGCGTGGGCAATGCTGGAGTAGCCGAGAGCCCGCTTGACGTCCTTTTGGACCAGGGCGAGAAGGTTGCCGACCGACATTGTGGCCACAGCAACGATCGACAGGGCAGGGAGCCACACGGCTTGGAAATCGACGGCGGCGTTGAGGACGCGGTAGAGGGCGCCAAAGGCGGCGGCCTTGCTGACGGCGGCCATGAATGCGGTCACGTTGGTCGGTGCGCCCTGGTAGACGTCCGGTGTCCACTGGTGGAACGGGACAAAGGCGGACTTAAAGCCGATCCCTACGAGGATGAGGCAGAGTCCGAACAGTCCGAGGCTGTACACGTTTGGAGTGCCTTCCATGACGCACTCTTGGAAGGCGGTGAGGTCGATGCGACCTGTCGCACCGTAGACCATCGCGATGCCGTAGAGGAAGAACGCGCTGGCAAACGCGCCGAGCAGGAAGTACTTGAGGGCGGACTCTTCTGACTTTTGTTCGCTGCGGGACATTCCTGCCAGGCAGTAGAGGGCGATGCTGAGGACCTCGAGCCCGATGAAGAGCATGAGCAGGCTTTTGGTGCCGACCATGATCATGCCTCCGCTGAGGGACCAGAGGGCGAGGGGATAGAACTCGCCGAAGGCGATGCGCTTTTGTCTGAGATAGCCTTCGCTGAAGACAAAGCAGACAGCGGTGACGATCACCATGAGGAGCTGGACGAGGACGGCGAACTGGTCGCGGAAGACCATGCCGTTGAGCGTCGCCGCGCTTGGAAGCCCGATCTGGTTGACGAGTGAGACGCCAGCGAGGACAAGTCCGAGGAGGCTGATTCCCACGATCGCGTTGTTGTTCTGCTTAGGGCGGAACATCTCGACGAGGAGCCCGAGGATGCCGGTGCAGACGACGATGACCGTCGGCATGACGATTTCCCACTCGATCTGTGGCATGTGGTTCATGCGGTCACCCCTGTGAACCGCCTTTCGATGTTGCCGGAGGCGACGGTCGCGCTGGAGATTTCGGCCATTTCCTGCAGCTCTGCCTCTGACGCGGCTGGGGCCGAGATCAGGTCGCTGGGGAGGTCGGTCAAGAAGTCGTAGTAGGTTTCGTCAGCGGGGGCGATCATGGCCTCGACAAAGCCCTTGCTTTTGGCTTGGTCAAGCACCTCGCGGTCGTGTTCGAGGAAGAGGCCCCCGTACTGCATGGGTGTAGCGTGGTCCGGGTCTGCGCCAAAGACCAGGTAGCTGACTCCGTCGGCCCCGCGTTCTTGTGCTGTCTGGAGGTCGTTTTTGCAGGAGGTGACGGCCGAATCGACCTGCTCTTGTAGGTGGCTGGGCGGTGCGTCGAGCGCTGTTGGGAGCGGGTGCGACCGGTGGAACCGGGCGGCGACGCCTTCGACTGCTGCCAGGACGCTCGAGGCAGGGCAGGTGCGTTTGGCGTCTTGGACCTCTGCGAGACCGCAGACGATGACGTCTTGGCAGGTGTGGCCGTCCCAGGTCGCGACCGTGACTTTCTCAGTCAGGGTCCCTTCGCGGATCTGTTCGAGGATTCGGGTCATTTCTCCTCCTTGGGGCTGTAGGAGTTGACGGGGAGGAACGCCCCGACGACGTAGCCGCTGCCAGCGAGCTGTTTCACTTCGCCGGTGGTGTCGATGGAGAGGTCTTCGTTGCGGCGTTCGACTGAAACGAGTTTGCCGTCGGTGGTGATCTCGTGGTCGGGCCTTTTCCAAACCGGTCGGACGCCGGGTTTGTTCATGGCCATGAGGCGGGCGGCGTTGACCGATTTTTCCATCGGTTTGAGGAACGTGTCGGGGTAGATGCCGCCCCAAAAAATGAAGACGAGGAAGACTCCGCACAGGCCGATCTCCCAGGGTTTGATGTCTTTGACCCGCTTGAGGTCGGGGTTCGTGATCGGGCCGTAGAACACCTTTTGGAACATCCAGAGCAGGTAGACGGCGGCGAGGATGACCCCTGTGCCAGCCACGTACGGCATGATGATGCTGGTGCCGTAGTATCCGTTGGAGGCGGTGAAAAAGGCTCCGGCCATGCTGAGGAACTCGCCGACGAACCCGTTGAGCCCTGGGAGTCCGACCGAGCTGAGCATGACGATCAGGAAGATCGCGGCAAACATGGGCATCTGCGCTTTGAGGCCGCCCATTTTTGCGAACTCGCGGGTGTGGATGCGTTCGTAGACGAGGCCGATCAGGAGGAAGAGGGCGCCCGTGCTGATCCCATGGCTGAGTTGTTGGTACGCGCCGCCCATCATTCCCATTTGGTTCAGGCTGAAGATGCCGTAGACCACAAAGCCCATGTGGGCGACGGACGAGAAGGCGACGAGACGTTTGACGTCGGGCTGCATGGCGGCGACGATCGCACCGTAGACGATGCCAAACGTGGCGATCCACATGATCAGGGGCACGAACTGCTGTGTCGCCTCTGGGAAGAACGGGAGGCTGAAGCGGAGCATGCCGTAGGTGCCCATTTTGAGGAGGACGCCAGCGAGGATGACCGATCCGGCGGTGGGGGCCTCGGTGTGGGCGTCGG
>CAZGER010000196.1:0-4166 GCA_964524565.1 uncultured Chthonomonas sp.
ACGTCACCACGTCCTGGTTGCTGGAGTGCGACATCAAATAAGCCAGGTCGCCCGAAGCCTGACGGTACAGCCGCGTGTACTCGATCACCTCTGCCCCAGAAAGACGCTTGATCGAAGCCGAAGCCAGCCGGGTCAGCTGGTCGAGGCGGCGCCAGTCGTCCGTCCTTTGTGCAAGGTACGCCTCCTCGTCAAACATCTGCCTATTCTCCCACGTAGAAGGGTGCAGGTGCCCGCTCGGATCCCGCAATGACGGGCTTCTGGTAATGGCACACCAATTGCTTTAAAAAGCACACAGGACGCTTGCAACGCGGCAACCCCGCTCACGTCCTAATATGAGACGGTCCATGCGCGACGCAGATGTCCGCGGACAGGAACTGGTCCCCAGTTACCTGGAGAGATTGGCACAGCACAGGCTGCTGACGGCCGAGGAGGAACGCGAGCTCACAACAGCAGCAAAGGCTGGCTGCATCGAGTCCAGGGACAAGCTCATCCACTCCAATATCAGGCTCGTCGTCAACGTCGCACGCACTCAGGCAACCAACAACCTCCCCCTGGCAGACCTCATCCAAGAAGGCCTCATCGGACTCATGAAGGCCATCGACAAGTTCGAGCCAGAACGCGGCTTCCGCTTCTCCACCTACGCCACCCACTGGATCAGGCAAGCCATCGGCAGGGCCGTCGACCTCCGCTCCAGGACGATCTACGTCCCCGCCAACGTCACCCAGGCCATCCGCAAGGTCGAAAGGGTCAGGGCCTCCCTGGAACAAAAACTCGGCAAAGACCCGCCAGAAGAGCTCCTCGCCGCCCAACTCGGTATCAGCGTCGCAAAGGTCCGGGCCATCGTCAACGCTAAACCAGAACTCATCAGCCTCGAAACCCGTATCGGAGAGTCGTCAGGCACCAACCTCGCCTCCGTCATCCACGACGAAAAGGCGGGAGACCCAGAGGCCATCGCCCTCAACTCAGAACTCATCGAAGAGCTCCAAGACCTCATCGGCATGCTCGGCGAGCGCGACCGTCGCATCATCGCCTCGACCCTCAACAGCGAGGAAGACTGCGCCAAAGAGCGCCAGCTGATCGGCCAGGAGTACAGGCTAAGCCGAGAGCGCATGCGCCAACTCGAGGTCGCCGCCATAAAAAAACTTCGACAAATTGCCCAAATGAAGAAATTCAAGGAATATTTGTCGTAGGTCTACCCAAGCGGACACCGGGCGACATGTCCACAATCCGCGCATATCGGAATGGGTGGCTTTCTAGACGTTCTTCTCCATATCGACAAGCACCTTGAGGGCCTCATCACCCAATACGGTCCTGTCGTCCACCTCTTCCTGTTCGCCGTCATTTTCCTCGAGACCGGACTCGTCGTCATGCCCTTCCTCCCCGGCGACTCCCTCCTCTTCGCATCCGGCCTCCTCGCCCGCGAAAACGGCTTCAACATCTACATCCTCCTCACCATCCTCCCCCTCGCCTCCGTCCTCGGCGACACCCTCAACTTCCACATCGGCAAGTACCTCGGCAAGCCCTTCCTCACCCGCTTCAAGTTCTTCAAACCGGAATGGCTCGATAAAACCCGCGAGTTCTACGACAAACACGGGGCCAAAACGATCATCATCGGACGCTTCGTACCCATCGTCCGGACGGTCGCGCCCTTCGTCGCCGGACTCGACGCCATGCCCTACCGCCGATACCTGCCCCTCTGCGTGGCAGGAAGCATCCTCTGGGTCTGGCTCTGCGCCGGAGCAGGGTTCATCCTCGGACAGATCCCTGCCGTTAAAGAAAACTTCGAGATCACCCTCCTCATTGTCATCTTTGCGTCAGTCTTTTTCTTCGCCCTCGAGATCTGGCGAGAGAAACTCGCGCACAAAAGGGCAGAGGCAAAACGGACCGCCGCAGAGGCACAGTCCGATGCCCAGGCGTGAGAAATCGCCATAATGTCCACGTTTTGGACCAACTGACCTGCGAACAGATTCAAGCCTTCCTGCCTCACAGGTACCCCATGCTCCTCGTCGATAAAATCATCGAGTGCGTCCCAGGGGTCAGAAGCGTCGGACTCAAAAACGTCACCGTCAACGAACCCTTCTTCCAGGGCCACTACCCGGGACGACCGATCATGCCGGGCGTCCTGATCGTCGAATCTATAGCCCAGGCTGGAGCCGTCATACTCCTGTCAGACCCGCACTGGGCCGGGTCGATCCCCCTCATCGGTGCGATCGAGTCGGTCAAGTTCCGTAGACAGGTCGTACCCGGAGACCAACTCAGGCTCGAAGTCGTCATGGACAAGATCAAAGGCTCCATTGGAAAAATGTCCGGCAAGGCCACAGTCGATGGGGAAGTCGTCGCAGAACTCGTCCTGACGTTCAAGCTGGTGCCCGGAGCATAGAAAGTGCCCCATATCCACCCCTCCGCCGTCGTCTCACCAAAAGCACAGCTCGCGGATGACGTCGTCGTTGGGCCCTTCTCCTATATCGAGGACGACGTCGTCATCGGCCCTGGCTGCAAACTCCTCAGCCACGTCACCATCCGCGGCGGAACGACCGTCGGCAAGAACAACACCTTCGCCCAGTCCGCCATCATCGGCGGAGACCCACAGGACAGACGCTACAGCGGAGAAAAGACCTACCTCAAAATCGGCGACGACAACGTCTTCCGGGAGTTCGTCACGATCCACCGGGCAACCGGCGAAGGCAACTCCACCGTCATCGAAAACCGCAACTTCATCATGGCCAGCGTCCACCTCGGGCACAACGGCCATATCATGAACGACGTCACCATCACCAACAGCGTCGATATCGCCGGCCACGTCACCATCGAGGACCGCGCCACCATCGGCGGAATGACAGGAATCCACCAGTTCGCCCGCATCGGCAAGCTCGCGATGGTCGGGGGGATCAGCCGCATCGTCCGCGATGTCCCACCCTTCATGATCGTCGCCGGACAAGACCAGACAGTCCACGATATCAACGCAGTCGGACTCCGAAGGATGGGCCTCGATCCAGCAGGAAGGATGGCCCTCCACAAGGCCTGCAAACTCCTCTTCAAGTCCCAGCTCTCACTCCGCAACGCGCTGGAGACCGTCGCCCGCGAAGTCCCCGAGACCGAAGAGGTCAAATACCTTGTCGCGTTCCTCGAAAGGCTCTACCTGGGCAAAAACGGCAGGGGAGACCAACGCTGAAAGCCCTCCAAACGGCCCAAGATAAAATCCTGTGAAGATCATGGACATCGTCGTCCCGGCCGAGTTCCAATACCTCTTCGTCCAAAACGACGAAAGGCCGGTCGTCAAAATCCCAGACCCCGTCCTCCGGCGCAAGGCCGATGAGGTCCTCAGGATCACCAAGCGGCACCGCCTCCTGGCAGAGAACATGGTCAGGATCATGAAGTCCGCGCGCGGGGTCGGCATCGCCGCCCCCCAGGTCGGCGTCTCAGAACGGATCATCGTCATCGCCCCAGAAAGCAAACCCATCGTCCTCGTCAACCCGTCCATCACCACCCAAACAGGATCGATGATCGGCGAAGAAGGCTGCCTCAGCATCCCCGGACTCTACGGCGACGTCGAACGCTACGAGCAGGTCGAGGTCGAAGCCTACGATATCAAGGGCCGCCCCGTCCGCTACGAGATGGACGACTACGCCGCCCGCATCGTCCAGCACGAGATTGACCACCTCGATGGCGTCCTCTTCATCGACAAAGTCGACCCCAAGACCCTCCACTGGCTGGACCCCCTCAAACGCGACGAGGAAGAATGAGGCTCGTCTTTTTCGGCTCGGCGCCCTTCGCCGTCCCAACCCTGCGCGCCCTCAGCCACAGCGTCACCCTCGTCGTCAGCCAGCCCCCCAAACCGGTCGGACGCAAAGGCGTCCTCACCGATACCGCCGTCGCCCAAGTCGCCAAAGAGCTCGGACTCCCCCTCGCCACCCCCGCCAAGTGCCGCGCGCCCGAGTTCATCGAGTCCCTTAAGGACCAAAACGCAGACCTCTTCGTCGTCGCCGCCTACGGCCAGATCCTCCCCCAGGCGCTCCTCGATGTCCCCACCCACGGCTCCGTGAACCTCCACGGCTCGGTCCTCCCCAAATGGCGCGGTGCAGCCCCGATTCAGCGTTCGGTCGAGGCAGGCGACAACGAGACAGGCGTGACCCTCATGATGATGGACGCCGGCCTCGACACCGGCG
>CAZGER010000196.1:4176-4395 GCA_964524565.1 uncultured Chthonomonas sp.
ACGGTCTACGACCGCCTCGCCGACCTCGCCGCGACCCTCGCCCAGACCCACCTGCCGCAGATCATCGCCGGCGCCCACACCCGGACGCCCCAAGACCCAGACCAAGCGACCTACGCCCCCAAGCTCACCTCGGACCAGGGCCAGCTCCACGCCACCGACCAGGCAGCCCTGGCCTACAACCGGTTCGAGGGCAACCGCAGCACTCGCGGCGGCGCGATC
>CAZGER010000197.1:0-4385 GCA_964524565.1 uncultured Chthonomonas sp.
ACATCAAGGTTCGCGAGCAATATGACCCATCCGCCCTGCCGCCTGGATCGGGGGATCAGTTGATGTAGTCAGGGTGTTGGTTTCCGAGCGAGAGGTTGTCGGTCAGGGCGCCGGAGCGGGTGTTGCCGGACATGAAGAACCCGCGCTTTGTCTGCCAGGCTGTGTTCTGGGCAGCGTAGGCAAAGCTGGAGCCGGAGACGGCAAACCCGATGCCGGTCGTGCTGGTGGTGGCGACGTTTTTGACGAGAGAGATCTGGTCGCACGCAGAGACCAAGTAGCTGGCGATGGGAGCGGCGACCGCCCAGTTCTTTTCGAAGGTACACCGGATGGAGTTCGTGGCCTGGTACGCGTAAGAGTTGGGGTATCGGACGTCGTTGTCCCAGACCTTGACCTGGTATGAGCCGTAGAGAGTGATGCCGTCCCCTGTCGTGCCGGCGGGAGCGTTGGGGACTCCGCTGACGATGTTGCCCCGCACGTCTCCACGCACGACGCTCCTGAGGAAGAATCCGGACATGCGGTGCTTGACGACGGTGTTCTTGGCGACCGAGACATCGGTGCTGGAGATAAAGCTGTAGCCTCCTCCGCAGCCGTCGAGGATGCAGTTGGAGACCGAGACCCCCAATGACCCTTGGACGACCGAGTTGAGAGCCGTGTTTGCCATGACCAGGTTCGAGATTTGGATGTTGCGGCCGTACTGGAACCAGAAAGCGTTGTTGCCGCCGTTGAGTCGGAAGTTCTTGATGACGATGTTCTCGACGGGGGTCACGCGCTTGACCGTCATGCCGTTGGTGTACATCGCGTTGTCATGGTCGAGGACAAAAGTCGTTCCTGTGTCCGTTTCGGAGACCTGGTTGGCGTAGCCGTCCACACCGTTGTTGGCGTCGATGTAGAGCATCTCCCCTTGGGCAAGGGAGGTGGTTGCAGGCATGGTGAGGGTGCGGAACTGAACGTCGATGCCGGAGACGGTTCCGACCGTGGAGGCGGTGCCGTAGGCGGCGACGGCCGGCATCGCGAGGTTCGTGGGGAAGTTGAGGACCGACTGGTTCTGGCCGTCGAGCGTGATGTTCGACTTGAGCCTGAGCCCGGTGGGCATCGAGACGTTCCCGGCGGGCAAGAGGATCGTCCTGGCGCCGGTCGCCGAGTCGATCAGAGTCTGTATGTCTGCCGCGTTGTTCGCCTGGACAGTGTCTGCGGTCGCGGCCATTGCCGCGGTGAAACAAGCTGTCGTGAGGGTCAAGCGGGCAATCTTCGCCCAAAAACACATGACAACGGTCTTGTTCCAGACAAGTTGTGGCTTTGATCCCTGATTGTTACGGGGTTTCGCGATCTGGTATCCCTGGGCGATGTTCACCCCGTTCGTCGCAGTGGCCGTTCTGGGACAGTCTTCGAACCTGTCATGGACGGGTCTGCTTTGGCCCGCCACATTCACCGCCCACCAAGCGAGCAGCTACGACAGGGCTTCCAAGGACGAGAAGACCGACTGGTTCGCCAACGCGGACTATGGCCAGTACGTCCGGACGGAGACGGTGGATGGAAGGACAGAGAACGTGATGGCGGACATCCGCGGGTCTGGGCGGATCGTGCGGGTCTGGTCGGCGAACCCAGCCGGGACGCTCAGGTTCTACCGAGACGGGGCGCAAACGCCGTTTGTCGAGGCGCCGTTTGCAGACTTTGTCGCGGGGAAGCCAGACCTGACCAAAGGCAAAGCATACGAATCGGCCAAGGGCTTTAACTGGTACGGGCTCATGGAGTTCGGCACGTCCATGAAGGTCACGCTGGAGGGGAAAGACTCAAACCGCGTTTACTACCACGTCGGCTACGAGCTGGGCGAGCGGCAGTTAGAGAACGCCAGCTACGAGGATCGGCCGGTTGGTCAGGCGTCTGGGCAGGGAAGGGTGGAGGTCCGCGGGGTGAACGGGATCGTTCAGAACCTTGAGATCCGGGCGAACCTGCCCACGAGCGACGTCAGCAGGCTGCGCATGACCAAGGTCCAGATCAAGACAGAGGACCAGGTGAGGCTGGAAGTGCCTTTGGGTGACCTTTTTGCGACGATGGTCGAGGCCAAGCCTTATTCCACGGCTGTGACGAGGGTGGCGGTCGAACCAGGACAAAACGGCGGCCAGACCGTTGTTCTGACGCTGCGGCTTCCGATGCCGTTCCAGAAGCAGTTCAGCTGTCTGCTTTTGGGCCAAGGTGGGACGGGGATCCAGGCGGGCATCAAGGTCGAGTACGCGATGCTGGGCAGCCTTCCGGTGCCGCCATTCCGACTGTACGGTGAATGGCACCACCAGCGTGGGATGTCCAGACCGTTTGCCGATCTGCAGTTTTTGAAGGCTCAGGGCCCGGGGCGGTACGTCGGCACTGTCATGACAGTGGAGAACCCGACAGGTACCTGGTGGGGCGAGGGCGATGAGAAAGTGTTCGTCGATCGGGAGGCGCAGCCCTCGTTCTTTGGGACTGGCACAGAGGACTACTTTGGGTACGCCTGGTGCTGGCCCGAGCCGTTTGCGAGGCCGTTCCACGCCCAGCCCGTCGTGGACGGGCCGGGGAACTTTGGCAACACGGCGGTTTTAAGGTGGCACCTGCACGATTCGATCCCGTTCACGAAGGAGATCGACTTCCGGATCGAGAGGTGGCACTGGGAGGACGTCGACTTTAGCGCCGGGATGACGGCCCTGTGGTACGCGCTCCCGGACAGTCACAAGGTGCGGTCCGACGCGCCTGTCCCGCTCCGGCGGTTGCTGGCGGCGGCGCCGGTGGAGGGCGCGATCGAGGGCGAGGGGTTGAAGGTGCTTGAGGTCAGTGGCGGGAAGACCTCGGAGCAGGGCGGTTTCTACAACCTGTCCAGGGGTGCGCAGCTTTGGTGGGTGGATCCTGTCGCGGGGGACGTCCTGCGGCTACAGGTGCCGATCGATCGGCCCGGAAGGTTCAAGGTCTCGATGAACCTGTGCCACGCCAAGGACTATGGTCGGCACGCGATGAGCCTTGCAGGGACTGACCTGGGGACGGTGGACTTTTATTCGCCGAGCCTGAAGTGGCAGATCCACGAGCTGGGGACGGTCGAACTAAAGGCCGGGACTGCCGAGCTTGTGGTGAGGTGCCAGGGATCGGTGGACGAGGCGGAACCGCGGCGGATGTTCGGGCTGGATTACATCGTTCTTCAGCGGATCGGCGACGAAATGGCCAAAGCCGGCGTAAGGTAAGATGTGATCACGCTTAATCGGGGCCGACGGCTCCGAACGGGGGAACCAGATCTGGGGTGAACTGCGCAAGCAGCGGTCTTTCTTGAACCGAACCCGTCAGCTAACCTCGTAGGCGAACATCAAGAAATCTGGGCAGCGATGCCCCCCGACTGACAGCAGGAGGTGGTTGTTGTCATTTGTTAGTCAAATCATGCGCAAGGCGAGTATCGTCGAGCGCTCTAATGTGAGCTCAGAGGAGAAGACGAACGGGCTCAAGAAGCTAGTCGATGAAGCCAGGACGATCCGTGACCGGATGGCCTCTTCGTTCAAGCGTCTATCCCCGGTTGAAATCGAGACGCTCGGCCCGGGCCGTAGGAAGGAGATCGAACAACTCACGGAGACGATCGAGAGCCTAGAGCAGCGGGCCACAGCCCTAGAATCTAAATAGTGTGGTACGGTCGGGCAGGCGTCTGGCCGTACTCCAAGACCCCAGAATGAGACTATGAGTGAGAACATGGAGGCTTTCCGTCACATGGACGGCAGTTACGCGCACATCAAACGCGAGTTTATCGACATCGTGTTCCAGCACGGTGGCGCTCCCGACGATGTCGGTGTGAACGGTTGCAGGATCGAGGACATCATTGAGATCCTGCAAAACAAGCTTCTGGACTTTCAGGGGAGGGACCTAGCCTGCGAAGAAAACGCGGCCGCCCTTTACCATCTCGACCTGGCCCGCGAGGCCCTGCTGATCCGGCGTCGTCGGCGCGAGAAGCAGGGTGTGATCGGTAAGACCGACAAGCACAAGACGATCGACTCTGAGGCTTCGTAACCCCAGGACGGGCAGCCTGGTATCTATAGGTCACTGGGTGGCCCTTGTCGCTTGATTCTGCCGGAGTCCTGTTTGCTGTCGCGGTGCTGGTCGCGATCGCTTGCGCCCGTTTGCGGGTGCCCTACACGGTCGGGCTTGTCTTGGCGGGTATCGCTCTTGCGGCCTCACCCTTCTCGGTCCACCTTCAGCTGACGAAGGAACTGGTCTTCAGTCTGTTACTGCCACCCCTGGTGTTCGAGGCGGCCTACAAGACCAAGTGGAGCGAGATCAGCCGTGACATGACTTTGGTCGTCTCGTTTGCGACGGTCGGCCTTGTCGTTTCGATCGCGGTGGTTGCGTGGCTGATGGTCTGGCTGGCGGGTTGGAGCATCCCT
>CAZGER010000198.1:0-4367 GCA_964524565.1 uncultured Chthonomonas sp.
GCCCGCCTTTCGGGCAGTTCGTCAGGTCGACGCGCCAGGAGTAGTAGACCGGCGCTCGGGCACCTGTCGGTGTCACGTAGTCCTGGGCGATCGTGTTGACCGCCGACCACTTGTAAAACTTTGCGTGGGAGTCGGCAAAGTTGACGACCAAACCTTCGGCGTGGCGGGCGTGGGCCATAAAGGTGTAGAAGTTGATGTCGGGGAAGTTCTTGCGGATGTACCCGTCAAAGAACATCGTCGTGTAAGCAGGCTCCGGAAGACCAGCGTGGTTGGAAACCGGCGTGAACGCCGTTTTGAACCCGCAGAGGTTCTCACCGAACAGACCGAGGTTGGGGATGTAGCTCGCCCTCTCGACCTTCTCGGGCTTCAGGTTGAAGAACGCAAGGCGGTCCTTCCAGCTCTGGCCGGGGATGTCCACCGGGCTCACGAGGATCTGGACGTTCTTCATGTAAGGATCCAGGGCCTCGTACACCGAGAACAGGATCGGCCTTGGATCCGGTGCGATGGGGGGCTTCAAGTATGCCGATTGCGGCAGTGTGTCGTCGTAATCAGCCAGGTAGATGTGGGTGGCCGTTCCGATCTGCTTCATGTTGCTCAGCGATTGGGTCTTCTTCGCGGCGTCCTTCGCCTGCGCAAAGACTGGGAAGAGGATCGCCGCCAAGATCGCGATGATCGCGATAACAACCAGCAGTTCAATCAAGGTAAATGCTTTTTTCATCACACAACGTCTCCGAATTCACGGGGCCCGACACCACGAACGGTGCCATTCGGCAAAGGCGAATCATGACAGATTTGCCAGAGGAAATGCACTGTGCCGCCCCGCATTCGACGGAAGAATGTTCAGTCACCAATTAGATCGACGCTGCGCCCGATCTTGTTCCACGTCGATAAACCTGGTAATACAACCAGGGCCTGTTTCCGCCAAAATCGCTCGTGATGAACGTCGTTTGTGTCGATCTTGGCGGGGTGATGGTCAGGATCCGGCACGATTGGGGATCGATCGCCAAGGCCGCCGGAATCAGATCGGAACAGGGCCAGCGGCTTGGCCGGATCGCTGAATACGCCCCTTTGAGCCTTTACCAGTCGGGCTCGATCTCGGAGTCCGAGTACCTTGAGAGGCTCGCAGAAGACCTTCAGACAGACTCAAAAGTAGCGCTCGTTGCGCACAACGCGATCCTGGAAGCCGACTACCCCGGAGCCCTGGAGTGGGTGCAGCAGACGCAAGCCGGCGGCTCGGCCGTCTACTGCCTCTCGAACACCAACGCGCTGCATTACGAGGCGTTCTTCAGCGGTCGCTTTCCGGTCTGCGAGGCGTTCGACCACCTCCTTTCCTCGCACATTGTTGGCGCGAACAAGCCGGATCCGGCCATCTACGCCGCTTTGGAACAGATGGCCGGGGCTTGCGCGGGCAATGTCGTGTTTTTTGACGACACACCGGCAAATGTGGCGGGCGCGCTGAAAGTCGGGTGGCGCGCCCACCTGATCGATTCGGACCAGGATCCGATCGCCCAGATCCGGACTGTCCTGGGTTAGCCCACCTCGCGTTCCATGCAGGCCCAAGTGTGGACTTGCCGGAACCCAAGGGCGACGTTTAGGCGGAGCATCGGGTTCTCCGCCTCGTTATCGGTTGAGACCAGCCTACAACCGGCTTTCTTGGCCAGCTGGAGCGTCTTTACCTTCAGCGCGGTCGCGACACCCTTGCGCCGGTAAGGGGCGAGCACAGCCGTCAGCCCTGTGTTGAACAGGGTCGGATCCACCTTGTTGGGCGCCAAGGACGAGACAGCCACCACGTCGGTCCCGTCGAGGGCGAGCAGAGTGGTCTCGTGCTCGTCCGCGCACTCGAAGACCTCTTTCTTGAAAGTCTCGAGGTCCGGCTTCTTCTTCTCCCACGGGACCGGGACGTCAGCCAGCAGCTCAAAGTGCGTGTCCCACCATGTCTCGATCGCGGACGGAGAACCGGCCAGGAACTGGGCGAGCGTCATGGTTTTGAATCCCGAGGCGTCGAAGTTCTCGCAGGCACCCAGGAAAGGCCCTGGATCGAACTCTGCGATGTCCAGGACCGATTCAGGGTTGGACTGGGTCTGTTCGTATCCGAGACCAGCGTATACGTCCTTGGCGAACCCAGGTTCGAGCAGCCACGAGGACATGTGCCGGCAGCCGTGCCCGACGGCGATCCTGGTCAGTTCGGTCGCCGCTTGTCCCAGACTAAGAGCGTCCAGCGGCGGTGTCGCAAAGCAAAGCTGCTGCCACCTTGTGTCGTCGGGCTGCCAGTGCATTTGGCTGAGCAGGGCGGAGCCGATCCGAATGCCTTCGGACCAAAGGGAGTACCGTTCGAGAAAGTGTCCCTCGGGCCAGATGCGGTCGGCCCGGTCCATGGTCTCGAGGCTGGTTGGGAAGTGCCGGTTCCAGCGGTTGTGGTCGTCGATGTAGGCCTGTTTGTCGGCCTGGGTGGCCAGTGGGAGGCACGAAACGGTTGTTTGTTCTTGATGCATGCTTGGGTTTCCGGCGTAGCCGGATGGGTCGTTCATGGATTGGCCGGACAGTCGTGTCCAGCGTCAGGCGTGCGGGTACCAGAGGGGGGATCCAAGCATAACAAACCTCCGTCAGCCCGAGATGTTACCTGTCGAGAGAAGGCCCTGCCGGAGAAACCGGCAGGGCCCGCGTCGCTAGAACCTGGTTCCGACCAGGAAGCCCAGATCTTTCGAGTCGATCAGGTACAGACCGAACACGAACTGGTCCTTTGAGTAGGTCACGAACTCGTGGGTCGCGTGGCCGTCGTACTGCAGACCAAACGATAGTTTCCCGTCCGGGCTCCATTTGAACCCGGCGACAGGGTGCGAGTGGCCCTCGTTCGAGCGCCATCCGATGCCAGCGAAAGCGTTGAACGACCCTCTGGTGAGGGGGAAGTTCTTCTCCGCCGTCAACGAATAGCCCGGGTTGCCTGTCCCGATCCCCTGCACACCGGCAGAAGCGTTGACCGCAGGTGTGCGGCTCGTCTCTGGGACCAGGTTGACAGAAGCCAACCACCGGAACGCGTTTTGCTTGTACAGGTGGGCGACACCGAGCGAGAGCCGGTCGCTGGCCCTGTACCACAGGAACGTTTCCGCCGTGGTCACAGAATCGGGGATGTAGACAACGTTCAACAAGAACTTGTGAGTTGAGTCAGCCGAACTGGCTGCATAGCCTCCTGCCACTCACAGCGGACACTTCGCTTGGCCCGAACCCGACCCTTGACCCTCTTGGCCGAAGGCCAGGGGGGCAGCAAGCGCCAGGACAGCCAGGCTAGCGACGCGCAGGCTCACGCGGAACCACCTCCGCAGCAGCCTCCGCCGCAGCACCCGTTGCAGGTGCCGTCTTTGCAGCAGCCTGCCTTGCAGTCGCAGCCGTTCTGGCAGCAGGACGAGCAGTCCTTGCAGCAACAGGCCGCGCTTTTGGCGGAATTGGTCGAGTTTTGGGGCGACAAGGCGAAAACGCTTGCCGCGATGGCTGCGGTCGCGATGAGACCGAGCATGATTTTTGTGATGTTCATTGTTTTCTTGATTGAATCTGTCGTAGTGAGTCGAGTCTGGCCAGTCTGGCCGTCAAGGTCACGTTGAGACAGGCGGCCCCCGGGCTGGGGTCACGACCAAGAAAGAGTCGGATGGATGAGGATCGTCGGTCCAGTCTGGCAGAGCCTTCTCAGCTGGGTCTGCACGCTGTGGCACATCCCAGACGGCTGGGAAGGCGACCACCACCCATGCGAGGCTCCATCCAAAGTTCTTGGTGGAAGCAGCCTCGAAGTGGCTCAGGTGTTTGATCTTGGCGAACTGGGCGCAACAACCCTTCGTGTCGGTGGGTGGCGCCTGTTCTGCCGCCGATCCTGCGCAGCAGTCGTGCTCGGTGGCTCCGCGCTCAGATTGGGTCGAGAGGATGTCGCTCGGACAGACCTTGAACCCGCAGAGAACTCCACAGAACCCTTGCCAGGTCGCACCAACGAACAGCAGTGCCGCTAGGATCCTTGCTGCGTGGTGGGTGAACCGGCCGACCATCAAAAAAATGATACTCCTAATCCAAAGGGGACTCACCGCGCAGGCTGGCCACTAGGCTCAGATCGAGGGGAACATGACCCGCCGCGGCAGGTGACTCCCACGCTGGGGGCTCGATTCCGTGCAAATGTCGCACAAAAAAGTCCCGCCGTTTGCGCTCGCCATAGGCACCGCCCCCGGTGTGGTCGGCCCCGGGAATGAGGACGAACTCAAAGTCCTTCCGGTTGGACTGGAGGGCGTCGACGAACCGGTAAGTCGATTCTGGTGGGACGTTCGTATCCACCTCGCCAACGATCAGCATGAGCTTGCCGACAAGCTTGGAGGCGTTGGTGACGTTGGACT
>CAZGER010000199.1:0-4310 GCA_964524565.1 uncultured Chthonomonas sp.
ACCTGTTCGAAAACCGAGCCGTCATCAAGGTGATCGGCGTCGGCGGCGGTGGGTGCAACGCCGTCAACCGAATGGTCTCGACGGGGGTCCAGGGTGTCGAGTTCATCGCCATGAACACAGACCGCCAAGCGCTCGACGAGAGCAAGGCGAAAACAAAGATTGCCCTCGGCCTGGCATCCACCAGAGGCCTCGGAACCGGGGGCGACCCGGCCAAAGGAGAAACAGCAGCCAAAGAGTCCGAACGCGAGATCATGGAACTGCTGGAAGGCGCGGACATGGTGTTCGTCACCGCCGGTATGGGGGGCGGAACGGGCACAGGCGCTGCGCCGGTCGTTGCCGAACTGGCCAAAAGGCTCGACATCCTGACCGTCGGAGTCGTCACCCGGCCCTTCCTTTTCGAAGGGCCAAAAAGAAAAATGCTCGCCTCGGCAGGCGTCCAACGGCTCAAGGACAGTGTCGACACACTCATCCTCATCCCCAACGACAAGCTCATGGACGTTGTGGACAAGAAAGCCTCCCTCGTCGATGCTTTCAAATCCGCCGACGATGTCCTCAGGCAGGGCGTCCAGGGCGTCAGCGACATCATCACCCATTCGGGAATGATCAACGTCGACTTCGCCGATGTCCGCGCCGTCATGAAGGACGCCGGAATCGCCCTCATGGGTATGGGACGCGGCGTCGGTGACAACCGCGCCCGCAGCGCGGCAGAGGCGGCCGCGAACTCGCCGCTCCTGGAAACCAACATCCAGGGGGCAAAAAAGCTCCTCGTCAACATCACCGCCGGCCCGAACTTCGCACTCGGCGAGGTCCGCGAGGCGATGGAGTACATCAACCAACTCGCCGACGCAGAAGACGCAGAGATCTTCATGGGACAGGTGTTCGATCCCGAACTTGAGGACGAGGTCTACATCACCCTCCTCGCCGCCGGAATGGACGGTTCCAAAGCTCGCCCCCTAGACCGGGTGGTCTTTGACTCAGAACCGGTAAGAAGGACCGGAGACCCCGAGGTCGCCACGATCCGCGGGGCCGCCAAACCGATCGATCTCGACGAGATCGATATCGACATCCCAACCTTCCTCCGCCGCAAGCGCAGCGGCACGACAACAGCTTAAATCCGCAACGTACTGGTCCAACATTGGCCCCTCGCAGGAAGCGGGGGGCATTTTTTTTACCGCTGGTCCATTCCCTGCACGCCCAAAAAGCCCTTCAGCCTTTCCCTCCCCGTCAGGTGGCTCTCGTCCACCCGCCGCGAAGACCTCATGCTCCAGGTCACATCGCCCTTCATCCCTTGAGAGACGTAAAACTCGGACATCCTCTCGTCGTACTCCTCCACATCGACCTCCGGTTTGTAGGTCTCTTTGAACCAGACCGCCTCCTGCCTCAGCTTGGGTTTGATGTCTGCCTTGGCCTGCTCGTGCGGGTACCCGATGCAAAGCCCAAAGACCGGCACGCACCCGGTCGGCAGCTCAAAAAACTCCTTCACAGAGTCCACATGGTTCCGCAGCGCCCCGATGTAGCAGATCCCCACCCCCAGGTGTTCCGCCGCGCAGACCATCCGCTCGGCGGCGATCGCCGCATCGATGACCGCCATCGTGAAATACTCGTTGTAGTCCAGCCCCAGGCAGGCCTCGCCCACCCTCTCCCCAGCGTGCCGGATCCTGTGGTGGTCGGCGATAAAGGCCAAAAACCAAGGCGCAGCGATAACCTGGTTCTGGTCCGCGCACAGGTGCGCGATCTGCTTGCGCCTTAAAGGATCTTGGACTGAGATCACCGACCACATCTGAAGGTTGCTGGAAGTCGCCGCGGACTGCCCCGCCGCGATCAGACCTGCGATCATCGATTCAGGCACGTCCGCCGGGGAGAACCTGCGGACCGAGCGGTGGTTCAAAAACCTGGCCAGGTCGGGCAAAACACCCGCGTCTTCTCCGTACCGGGCCTTCCAAGCCTCGGCCGGACTCTCTTCAAACATGCCCAGAGTCTAGCCGTTTCCTAGCCAGATCCAGTGTCCAGCCACTGGATCGAATACGGTGCGCCGCTGTCGCACCAGGCCCAAACCGTGTAGCTCCCGTCGGCGGGCAACGAAAGGATCCTCCCGCCCTCAGCCCGGCCCGCACTGTTGGCCAGCTCCAAGAGCGCACGACCGTCCGGGCCGTAGACGACAGCGTGGACCTGGCTCCCCCCGGCCCGCACGTTCACCAAGATCGTCTCGCCCTTCTTCCCGTCCACCTTCCAGATCTCCGGGTCTCCCGCGCCCCGGCCCTTGCCCGCTGTGGTCGTCCCAGGAACCAGCCGGATCGCCTCGGCCTCAGAAGAGGTGACAACATAAGCCCCGCCCCCACCGTTCCCTTCGCTCGCCACCCCCACGTACACCGGCCCGTTCTCAGAGATCGCCAGGGTCACACCCGGGTTCAACCCGTCCTTGTCCCCCGAGCTCCCAATCTGCTGCCCCCACATGTTCTTCACCACCAGCATCGCGTCGAAGGCCTCCGAAGTCGCGTTGAACCGCATCACCTGCCCCGCGCGGCAATCGACCCGGAAAAAGTCCATGTCCCCGACCTGCAGGTTCGCGCTTGCCTGCACCGACAAACCCTGCGCCGGAGACCTCACCGGCAACCCGAAACTGCCGGCCCGACCGATCGGCGTCGAAACGACCGCCACGCAAGGCTGCTCCGTCCGAGCGACGAACCTCCCCTGGTTCGGCCGCTTCGCCCGCGATTCGACCCCGTAAAACCGGGGCAGGTTCCGCACGACAGGGTTTGCGTACGGAGGAAAATCCAGCCTCCCTTCGCCCGAGAGCGTCTCCAAAGACGCCTCGTACATCGTCGTCGGCTGGACAGGGATGCTCACGAAAGCCAGCGTGTAACCGTCCAGTTGCAGCGGGCTAGGAACGTTGCCGCTAAACTCCAGCACCTGCCGCGGCGCCACCTTGTAGTCCTCTTCGCGCCGGATGCCAAAGCGAAAGAAATAAAGCCCTGCCTCTCCCGCCCGAAAGACCTGTCTGGCGTTCGGGCCCTCCTGGACCCTGTCCAACACCCCGCCCGGAGCCGAACCGTCCGGCGCCAAAACCTCCAGCCCCCGAACAAAAGCCCCCTGCAGGGTCACGCTCACCGCCTGACCCTGTTTAAGCTCGACCGCCACCCACGCGTTGGGAGAGTCGTCCCTGCCCTTACGCCCGGACATATCGCCGCCGACCGCCACGACAGGCGCAGAAAACTGCCGGAAAGTGATCTCGTACTGCCCGCCCGCGACCCCCTTAAAGCCCTTCACGATCAGCTTGTGCTTGCCCTCTTTGGCAAACCGGAGCAACACCCGCGCCTCTTGAGCGCCAGGAGCGACGTCGTCGTTGCTCGCCACGACCTTCCCGTCCGGGTCCAAAACCTCGATCGCCGGGTCAAAGGCCTGACTGCTCGCCGTCGCCCACACGCAATCGTTCTGTTTGGCCTCAAACGTCCACTCCCCGGTCTGCCCCGGGGTCAAAATGTGGGTCTTTCTGGTGAATTCGGCATCGCCCGGGTCGCCAGCGACACCGCCCTGCCCGCCTTGAGGAAGAAAAGCGAGCTCGTCCTGTGCCAAAGCGGTCCCAACCATCGAAACTGCCGCGCACACAAAACCAACGGTGAAAGCGATCCTGCCCATATTGCCTCCGACGCTCAGCCTCCCAGGCAGGTTTCAGCCGCTCCGAACCTCCACCGTCATCGCCCCGAACGGATATCATCGTTGGGTGCCGCACCTCCAGCTCGACCTCTCACAATCAGCCGAAGCGCACCTGGCGGTACCGACCTTGCTCGCCGAACTGGTCCAAGAGTTCGCCGCCTGCCCCACGATCGAGGCGAGCGGCATCAAGGCTTACGCACGGACCTCGCGCGAGTTCCACTTCGGCGCCGGCGGGCCAGAGGCGTTCGTCCACCTGTGCGTCTGCATCCTGGACGGTCGGCCGGTCGAAGTGCTCGAAGAGATCTCCGACCGACTCTACGAGACCCTCAAAGCCTCGTGCAAAGAGCTCATCAAGCACGCCGATGCCAGCGTCACACTTGAGGTCCGCGAGATGCCCCGCTGGACCTACCACAAACGCTGATTAGCCCTCGTCTTTCTTCTTCCGCTTGTCCTGGCCAAACCCAGGAGGCTTGCGGTCGGACCGCTTCGGCGGCCCAGACTTCCCGTCCTTGCGAGGGCCACGGGGCTTGTCGCTGCTAAAGCGTCCCCGAGCGTCCCTCTTGCGCTCAAACCCGCCACCGCCCTCCGGCTTCGGCGGACGGTCCCCGTACTCGCGTCTCGGCGGCCTGTCGCCAAAATCCTTCCTCGGCGGACGG
>CAZGER010000200.1:0-2746 GCA_964524565.1 uncultured Chthonomonas sp.
TCTCAGGCTGGGTCGCGTCACGCACGGGGCGTCAGCTCGATGTGCTCTGTCGGGTGCTCAGCATCGATGACGCGGCGAAAACGAAGGACAAGCGCGACGCCTTGGCCAAGTGCAACGGCGCGCTCACGCCCTTCTACCTCACCGATCAGTTTGCCCGCCGCAAGGGCAAATTCGCGGTGGCGGACTTGGCGGCCACCGTGCTTGAGCCGCAAGTTCTGGACCTGTGCAAGGGCAGCGACCAGGAGACGTTTGACACGCTCGCGTTGCTCTACGCGCTGCTGCATGCGAGCCCCGAGCACCTCAAGACCCTCTTCCATCTGGACAAGATTCACAAATCCGGCTTTGCGCGGATGGCGCTGAAGCAGAAGACACGGCAACCGGGCACGTCGTTCGAGACGTTTCTCACGCAGAAGCAGGCCAAGCAGATCCTGGAGGCGTTCGACACGCAGCGGCACGACCAGCGACAGAGCCAGCTCAAGACCGTCTTCAGGCACAACCACCATCACCTCGTCTTCATTCGGCGACCCGAGCGCCCCCAACACATCATCAGCGATGGGCAGATTCGCCACGGGCACCGCGTCGAGTGGATCATCCTCGCCTTCGCCGACAACGGAGCCTCCGTCTCTCTCTCCGTCATTGATTGCGGCTTCGCCTCCACCGCCTACCGCAAAGACGTCCCCAAGATCTACAAGGACCTCGTCGCCCTCCTCGCCGAAGAAGGCCCCGACGCCATCGTTCTCGAACTCGGCGACGGGCTCATGGGCGACTACGGCGTCGATGAGATCCTCGACAGCGGCCCGGGGTTTGCCACCTGCGTCGTCGCCGCCAACGACATGGTCGGCGCATGGGCCGCCGTCCAGCGCCTCCGCAGCCTCCAGATCGGCGTCGCCTGCGTCTCTGGCCCCGCCACCGACAACATCGCCGCCATCCAAAAGTTCCAAAATCTCGGCGTGAACGCCGCCAACGCCCACCGCGAACCCGGCGACCTCGTCGACTTCGTCGCTCAAGGGGCCGGTCTGTGACAAGGGTCGGCATCGTCGGCGCGTCCGGCTTCCTCGGCAGCGAGCTGGTCCGCCTTGTCCACGCCCACCCGGACCTCCAACTCGCCATGGTCACCGGCAACAGCTCTGCCGGAAAGCGCCTCGCCGACCTCCGACCAGGGTTCGCCAGCCTCGGGTCCCTCCTCGTCAGGCCAAGCAACCCGGACGAACTCGCCAACGAGTGCGACGTCGTCTTCCTCGCCCTCCCCCACGGAGAGTCCTCCGGCATGGCCGCCGCCCTCGTGGACCGCGGCACCCTCGCCATCGACCTAGGGTCCGATTTCCGACTCCGCGACCCGGCCGACCACCACGCCTACTACAACCGCGCCGCCCCCGATAGGCGCTATCTCGGTGTTTCTGCCTACTGCCTGCCCGAACTCACCGGCCCCCCCGCCTCCGATGCCAAGATCATCGCCTGTCCGGGGTGCTTCGCGACCGCCCTCTCCATGACCCTCGCCGCCATCTCGGACCTCACCGACTCCGTCCAGGTCTTCGGCGTCACAGGATCAAGCGGGAGCGGCATCGCACCGTCCGGCGGAGTCCACCACTCCCTCCGATCAACGAACTTCGTCGCCTACAAACCCCTCGCCCACCAGCACGAGGGCGAAGTCAAGCAGGTCCTCGCCGACCTCGAGGCAGACGTCTCCTTCGATTTCGTCCCCCACTCCGCCCCGGTCACCAGGGGAATCCATCTCACAACCGTCGTCCCCGCCTCCCCCCAAGACGTCGAACTCACGCTCCAACGCTACGAAGAATGCCCGTTCGTCGTCGTTGAACCCGGACCTGCCCCCCTCGGTTCCGTCATCGGGACAAACCTCGTCCGGTTCGGCTACGCCGGTCAGGGAGACAAGACCGCCGTCTTCTGTGCCATCGACAACCTCCTCAAAGGAGGCGCGGGACAGGCCGTCCAGATCCTCAACCTCGTCCTCGGACTCCCCCAGACCCAGGGGCTCCCGACCATCCCACTCTGGCCTTGACGATGCCCCGACACTACCACTCACCCCTAGACATCACCGCCGCCGAGCGCGCCGCCGTCCTCCAGCGCGCCGCCCAGATCCGCGCCGCCAAAAAACCGGCACACCCGACCGGGCTCCGCGTCGGTGGCCTCTACTTCAACCCGAGCCTCCGGACAAGGGTCAGCTGGGAACAGGCAGCCCAGGTCGTCGGCGCCACCTGCCAGACGATCAACGCAGGTTCAGACTCCTGGTCGATGGAACTCGACCCCTCGGCGGTCATGGACGGTGACAAGGCAGAAAACATCGTCGAGGCCGCTGGCGTCCTCGGACGCTACTTCCACATCCTCGGCGTCCGCGCCTTCCCGACCGGCCAGTCCTGGTACGTCGAAAAGACCGAACCCGTCCTCTCCGCCTTCGCAAAGCACTCAAACACCTCCACCGTCAGCCTCGAAGGAGCCCTCCACCACCCCTGCCAGGGGCTCGCCGACATCCTCACTGTCCACGACCGTTTCCCCGGCCGCGTCAAGGGCCTCAAGGTCACGCTCACCTGGGCCTGGCACCCCAAGGCCCTGCCGATGGCCGTCCCCAACACCTTCGCCCTCCAGTGCGCCCTCGAAGGCTGCGACCTCACCATCGCCCACCCCAAAGGGTTCGAACTTGACCCAGACGTCCAACAAGCCGTCCAGACCGCCGCCGACCAGTCCGGTGGCACCGTCCGCACCACCAACGACCAGGCCGAGGCGATGGACT
>CAZGER010000200.1:2756-4285 GCA_964524565.1 uncultured Chthonomonas sp.
AGCTGGGGGACGCTCGACCCAGTCCAAGACTCCGCCCACCGCGCCCCCAACCGACACTGGATCCTCGATGACAAGATGTGGGCGCTCACCGATTCCGCCAAGGTCATGCACTGTCTACCCGTCCGCCGAAACGTCGTGGTCTCAGGATCGCTCCTCGATTCTCCCGCCTCGATCGTTCTCGACGAGGCAGAAAACCGTCTCTGGGCACAAGCCGCCCTCATCGAGTTCCTCGCGTCCCAGGGGGCCGACCGTGTATTCTGACAACGGCCCCAGCCTCATCGAGGCCGCACCCTGGATCGAAAGGTTCAAAGGCTCCACCGTCGTCATCAAGCTGGGCGGAGACCTCCTGGCCTCCACCGCCGTCCTCGATAGGCTCGCCCGACAGATCGTCACCGTCCAAAAGTGCGGGATCAACGCCGTCGTCGTCCACGGCGCCGGACGCCAGATCGACGAAGCCTGCACCGCCGCCGGGATCGAGATCAACAAAGTCGACGGACGCCGAATCACAGACCCCCAGACCGTCCAGGTCGTAGTCACCGTCCTCCAGTCTCTCTCCCAAATGGTCGCTTCAGCGATCACCGCAAACGGCGGCAAGGCCCTCGTCCCAAGCCCCGAAGCCTGGCCGGTGACGGCCCATCGCCGACCCCCTGTCACCACCTCGACAGGCCAGGTGCAAGACTACGGGCTCGTTGGCGATGTCACATCGGTCGAACTCCCCCTCGGTGACGGGATCCCCGTCGTCGCGTCGCTCGGAATGTCCGGTTCTGGCTTCCTCAATATCAACGCCGACACCACCGCCCGCAGCGTCGCGACCGCCCTCAAAGCCCTCAAGGTCGTCTACGTCACCTCCGTCCCCGGTCTCTACCACTCCCTCGAAGACCCCGGCCCGATCAGCGACATGTCCCTGTCGCAGGCTGTCGCCATGCTCGCCTCCCCAGAAGTCACCGGAGGCATGAAAGCCAAGCTCCAAGAGTGCGTCCGAGCCCTCGAAAGCGGGGTCGGCTCGGTCCACATCATAGGCGGCCGCGAACCCCACACGATCCTCCGCGAACTATTCACCGGCGAGGGCTGCGGCACCCTTGTCCACCCAGACCAATGACCGACGCAGGACTCATCGCCTTCCTCTCCAGCCTCGTCCAGACAAAAAGCCTGAGCAAAGAGGAAGACCTCGCCGCCGACCTCGTCGAGGCCACGCTCAAGGGCCACGGACACCAGCCCCACCGGATCGGCAACAACGTCCTTGCCAGCCACGGCACCGGCGCCCCCCAGGTCTGGCTCAACTCCCACCTCGACACCGTCGCACCCGCCGAGGGCTACACCTTCGACCCTTGGTCAGGCGAAGTGACCTCCGACAAAGTCCTTGGTCTCGGCGCGAACGACGCAAAAGGCAGCGTCGCCGCCCTGACAGCCGCGTTCTGCCGCTTCGCCGCCAACCACCCAGGCTTCGACCGCGGCACCATCACCCTGCTCGCCTCGTGTGAGGAGGAGATCGGCGGGGAAGGCGTCAAACGAATGGTCCGCGAGCTTCC
>CAZGER010000201.1:0-4262 GCA_964524565.1 uncultured Chthonomonas sp.
CAGCAAGAATGATCCAACTTGCGGCGACAACCTGATCGGGATTGTTGGTCATATAGGCGTGGATCTGGTCCCGCAGGTCACGGTAATGCTGGTCCACGGTGTCTTCGAGCCTTTGGATCTCGGCGAACTCGGTGATGTCCCTGCGGACAAACGCCTGGATACACGAATGGAGCATCGTCCTGACGATGGTTGCCATACGTGGCAGGTCCACATAGTCGGCCCGCCCCATGAGCTTGTCGACCTTGCGCGTGATTTTGGCGATATCGACGCTGAGGTCCCCGATGCGCTCGATGTCGGTGATGATCTTGAGCACGGTGCCGATCTCGCGCAGGTCGCTTGCGATGGGCTGCCGGAGGGCCAGGAGCCGGAGGCAGTCCTGCTCGACCTGGATGTCCATCCTGTCGATCTCGTCGTCCGACTCGACCGCCTCTTTCGCCAGCTCGCGGTCCATGTTGTAGAGCGAGTTGACCGCGTTCGTGAACATCACTTCTGCGCGGCCGACCATCTCGAGGACTTCTTGCTCGAGCAACGACAATTCGGCCGCATATGCCTTGCGGGCGGGGGAGGCAGACTCCATGCTAACTCTAATGACGCACTCAGCGGCCCGATCGTCTTACGATCTTGCTGAATTAGTGGGAAACCGCTTGTCCGGCGAGGGGTTTGCGGCACAACACGGCGCGGCCGCCCTCGGTGAGCAGTCTGATCGCGGCTGACTTGCACTCGTCATCGGCGTAGGGACACCGGGATGCGAACTTGCACCCGGTGAACACCTGCCGTTGGTCCGGGATCTCACCCACGATCTCGGCTGGGAGCTCACCCAGTGTCTCGATAGTCGGTGCAGATGCCAAAAGTCCGGCGGTGTAAGGATGGCTCGGCCTTTCGAACACCTCGCTCGTGGCACCGGACTCGACCACCTGGCCCATGTACATCACGCACACGCGGTTAGAAATGTAGCGGACCGTGACCAGGTCGTGGGAGATGTACAGGAAGGAGCAGTCTGTCTTGTCGCGGAGGTCGGAAAGGAGGTTGAGGATCTGGGCCTGGATGCTGAGATCGAGCGCGGCGGTGGGCTCGTCGCAGATCACCAGGGGCGGACGGAGGGCAATCGCCCGGGCAATGGCGGCCCTTTGCCTCTGGCCCCCGCTCAGTTCGTGGGGGTAACGGTCGATCAGCTTGGAGTCCAGTCCTACGTCGGCCATGAGCGGTTCGACCTCGGGACGGCGCCCGGCCAATCTAAACGGCTCTTCCAGGATCCGCCTGACGCGCCAGAGGGGTTCGATACTTGCAAAGGGGTCCTGCCAGACCATTCCGACCCTGGAGGCGAGGCCGGGGCCGGGTTGTCCGACCGGCTTGCCGTCGAGGAGGATCGACCCGGACGCTAGCTTCTGCAAGCCAAGGACGGCCCTTGCAAGTGTTGTCTTGCCGCATCCAGACTCTCCGACGACAGCCACGGCCTCGCCGCGACCGACTGTCAGGGAGACCCCGTCCAGGGCGCGCACAACGCCGCCAGCGACGGGAAAGTGGACCGAAGCGTCCTCGACGGCCAGGAGGTTCTCAGTCATACAGCGGCCCCCGCGACCATTGGAACCTTGTCGCGAGCTTACGGAAGAAGTCTCGGTCGTCCAGGTTCACCAGGCGAGTGACGCGGTCGGACTTTGTCACCCGCACGACGTCGCCGGATAGAAGGTGGAGCCTGCTCTGGCCGTCGCAGGAAAGGACGGCGTCACCCATCGTCTCGACGATGATCTCCACGACCGCGTCCGGCCGCAAGACAAGCGGGCGGGCAGAAAGAGTGTGGGGGAGGACGGCGCTGACCATCATCGCGCTCAGCTTGGGATCGACGATCGGCCCGCCGGCCGAAAGGGAGTAGCCGGTCGAGCCAGTGGGTGTCGCGACCATCACACCGTCCGCCGGGTACTCGGAGAGCATCATGCCGTTCACACGGATGCCAAAAGTGAGGGCCCTGGTGGTCGCAGACCGCTGGACGACGACCTCGTTGAGCGAGTGGAGGGTGGCGGCGGACTTCCCTTCCCTCACGAGGTCGGATCGGACCATCATCCGGTCCTCGATCTGGGCGTCACCGTCCATGAACTGGGCGATCGCTGCGCCGACCTCGTCCGGTTGGCACTGGGTGACAAACCCGAACCGTCCGAAGTGTATGCCCAGGATCGGTGTGCCGTGGGCGGCGCAGAGGTGCGAGGCGCGGATCAAGGTGCCGTCCCCGCCGAACGAGAGCATGAGGTCTGCGACGCCGAGTTCGGCGGCCGGCAGGGCCTCGACACCCAGGTAGGGCGCGGTGTCCCTGTCTGCGCCCATCTTAACACCGTCGGCCCGAATCCGGTCCAGGGCTGCTTTCGCTGCCTGGACCGCATCGGGCCGGAAGAGGTTGACTACGGTGTTGATGCGCACTGGCTAGCCGGATTTTAGCCGGGCCAGTGCCTTCTTCGCATCCGCATTGTCAGGATCTGCCTTGACTGCGGACTCAAGGACGGTGACGGCCTCCTTCACGCGGTTCTGCCTTTCCAGGACGACGGCGAGGTTGACGTAGGCCACGCCGAGTGTCCGGTCAGCCTGGACGGCCTTTCTGAAGTAGGATTCCGCACCCTTGGTGTCCGACTGGAGCAGTGTCCACATGCCCAGGCCATTGAGGGCCCTTGCCGAGCCTGCGTCCTGCTTGAGGGCCTCGGAGTAGTGGAACCTTGCGGTGGCAGAGTCGCCCGAGTTCCAGAGCGCGTCGGCCAGGTCCAGCCTGACGTCCGTGCGCTTTGGCTCGGCGCGGACGATGTCCCGCCAGATCGACATGGCGTCGCCCATGTGGCCGAGCTTGACGTGGCAAGCAGCGACGTTCAAGCGGGCCGTGGTGCTGTTGTTGGAAAGACCGGACAGCTTGGAGAACATGGAAAGCGCTCCGGCGTAGTCCTTTTTGCGCCACAAGAGCAGGGCGAGATTGTTCGTCGCATCGATGTCGTCGGGCCGGATCGTCAGGGACTTCCTGTAGGCGGCCTCAGCGTCGTCGACCCGGTTCATCCCTGCGTGGACGACACCCATGTTGTACCAATAGTCGGCATCGTTGGCGAGAGTTTTCTGTGCCTCAGGGGTGCCGAGCATCGCCATGGCCTTCTCGTGCTGGTTCGTGCGGCTCAGTGCGGAAGCCAGGTTCATGACCGTCTTCGAATCCCGGTCGCCGAGCTTGTAGGCGCGGTCGAGGTACTTGATCGCAAGGGCGTCGTTCCCAGCCCTGACCATCGCAAAGCCGGCATTGCGTGCGAAGACCACGACGTCCGAGCGCATGTCGCTGGCCTTCGAGTAGTTCGCGGCTGCCTCTGAGGTCTGGCCGAGACCTTCGCAGGCGCGGCCCAGGTTGTTGAACGCGAACGGGTCGTTCGTAACGGCGGCGGCTTTGGCGAGGATCGGCTTGGCCTTGGCGAAGTTCCCTTGCGCCAGGTACATGCTGCCGGCGTTGTAGGCGGCCGTGCCGTTGTCGGGCACGAGGGCGAACAGCCTTTCGTAGAGTCCGGCTGCCCGCTCTTCATCGCCCCTTTGTCCCCGTTTGAGGTAGGCGCTGGCCAGGTTGTTGATGACGCCAGGGTTGTTGGCGTCCACCTTGTTGGCCTTTTCAAGCGTGGTGACAGCATCGGAGGCGCGGTCGTTCTGAAGGTAGATGAAGCCCATCCAGCCGAGCTGCTCTGCCGATAGCCTGGGATCGTTGCGGATCTCGTCGAAGAGGGACATCGCTTTGTCGGCGCGGCTCGTGCGGTAGTACGAGATGCCGAGGTCGATGCACACAGCCCGGTACGAATCGCTGTCTTTGGCGGTCAGGCCTTTCGCCTTTTCAAGCGGGGAGATGGCGCTGGCGTAGTCCTTGGAGAGGACATAGGCCGAACCGAGCAAGGAGAGCGTGTCGGCCCGGTCCGGCTCCATCGCGTCCAGGTCGCGCAGGGCGCCGATCGCGGGAGCGTACTTGCGGCTGAGATAGTAGGAGGCCGACAGGTTGCGCAGGTTGGCGATGTTGACGGCCGGAGCGCTGCTCTTTCCACGCACGGTCTCCAGCACCGCGACAGCCTTGTCGTGCTGGCCCGTCGTGTTGTACATGTAGCCGAGCCATGTCAGGACAGACAGGTTCTTCGCGTCTTGTCCGTGGAGCGCCTCCATTTCTGTGACAGCACCGTCCATCGCCTGCTGGTTGCCAGACTCTTTGGCTGCCAGGTAGGTCTCGATCACTTTGGCGGCAGCGTTCTGGACTTTCCGGTCCACCGTTGATC